>NZ_LT707064.1:600000-775000 GCF_900156465.1 Pseudomonas sp. 7SR1 | reverse complement strand
AGGTCTTAGTGATCCGGTGGTTCTGTATGGAAGGGCCATCGCTCAACGGATAAAAGGTACTCCGGGGATAACAGGCTGATACCGCCCAAGAGTTCATATCGACGGCGGTGTTTGGCACCTCGATGTCGGCTCATCACATCCTGGGGCTGAAGCCGGTCCCAAGGGTATGGCTGTTCGCCATTTAAAGTGGTACGCGAGCTGGGTTTAGAACGTCGTGAGACAGTTCGGTCCCTATCTGCCGTGGACGTTTGAGATTTGAGAGGGGCTGCTCCTAGTACGAGAGGACCGGAGTGGACGAACCTCTGGTGTTCCGGTTGTCACGCCAGTGGCATTGCCGGGTAGCTATGTTCGGAAAAGATAACCGCTGAAAGCATCTAAGCGGGAAACTTGCCTCAAGATGAGATCTCACTGGAGCCTTGAGCTCCCTGAAGGGCCGTCGAAGACTACGACGTTGATAGGCAGGGTGTGTAAGCGCTGTGAGGCGTTGAGCTAACCTGTACTAATTGCCCGTGAGGCTTGACCATATAACACCCAAGCAATCTGTCGACTCGACAGAGACCAGATTGCGGTGTTGTGAAGACGAAACGAACCGAAAGTTCGAACGTGCTTGCAAGCAACACACAAACTATCGCATACCCATTCGCTGGAACGTGACCGTAAGGCACGCGCTGGCTACCGAATTTCTTGACGACCATAGAGCGTTGGAACCACCTGATCCCATCCCGAACTCAGAAGTGAAACGATGCATCGCCGATGGTAGTGTGGGGTTTCCCCATGTGAGAGTAGGTCATCGTCAAGATTAAATTCCGAAACCCCTATCTGCTGATGCAGGTAGGGGTTTTGTTTTGCCTCCAGGAAAGTTCTTACGACAGACGCGGACCGTTCCCGGCTGTCACAACTGCCCGACAGTGCTAAGGTTCGGCCCTAGCTTATGCTCTTTCCAAGGATGCCTTCTATGCCGGACGCAACGTCCCTCAGCCCTGCTTTCATGGTGGTTCACGGAAATCGCCTGGATGAGTTGCGCAGTCTGGTCATCAGCTTGATGCGGCGGTATCCGCTGGCCCCTCTTGAAAATGAAATCGCACTCGTACAAAGCAACGGCATTGCCCAGTGGCTCAAGCTCGCATTGGCTGAGGATCCGGAAGATGATGGTAGCGGTGGCTGCGGTATCGCAGCTGCCATCGATGTGCAGTTACCAGGCAGCTTCATGTGGCATCTCTATCGTACGGTTTTGGGACGTGACGAAATTCCCGCCAATTCCCTGCTCGACAAGGCCCCGTTGACCTGGCGACTAATGCGTCTCCTGCCGCAATTGATCGAGCAGCCTCATTTCGAGCCACTGCGCCGTTTTCTGACCCACGACACCGACCTGCGCAAGCGTTACCAGTTGTCCGAGCGCCTTGCCGACCTGTTCGATCAATACCAGGTGTACCGTGCCGATTGGCTTGAGGATTGGGCAGAGGGCCGACATCAAACGAGAAATGTGCGTGGTGAAGCCAAGGCGCTTGCACCGGCCAATTGCTGGCAGGCCGAACTGTGGCGAGCCTTGCTACTGGATGTGGGAGAGCAAGGCATGGCTCAAAGCCGTGCTGGCGTGCATCAACGATATATCGAACGGATCAACAGCTTGGAGAGCCCACCCAAAGGCCTTCCAAGCCGGGTCATCGTGTTCGGCATTTCTTCGCTACCCGCCCAGGCCCTCGAGGCGCTCGCCGGTCTGTCACGGTTCAGCCAGGTGCTGCTGTGTGTCCATAATCCCTGCCGCCATCATTGGGCGGATATCGTGGCTGACAAGGACCTGCTACGGCATCAATACAAGCGTCAGGCGCGAAGGGCCGGTATGCCTGCCGTTCTCGATCCGCAAACTCTGCATCAGCACGCTCATCCTTTATTGGCAGCCTGGGGCAAGCAAGGGCGCGACTATATCAACCTGCTCGACAGTTACGACGATCCCAACAGTTATCGTTCTGTTTTTCGAGATGGACGAATCGACCTGTTCAGCGAAGGCAATCCCACGACGCTCCTCAATCAGTTGCAGGATGACATTCTTGAGTTGCGCCCCTTGGATGAAACCCGCGCAACGTGGCCCGCCGTGGATACAGGGCGAGACGGGTCCATTCGGTTTCATGTGGCCCACAGTGCCCAGCGTGAGGTCGAGATTCTTCATGACCAGTTGCTGGCTCATTTCAGTGCGGATCCTACGTTGCGTCCCCGGGATATCATCGTCATGGTTCCGGATATCGACAGTTATGCACCGCATATCCGCGCCGTGTTCGGCCAGCTCGACAGGACGGATCCACGTTTCATTCCGTTCACCCTGACCGACCAGGGGCAGCGCGGAAGGGATCCCTTGCTGATTGCTGTCGAGCATCTGCTGAAGCTGCCCGATAGTCGCTTTCCTGTAAGTGAGATCCTGGATTTGCTGGATGTCCCGGCACTGCGCGGGCGTTTCGGTATCGATGAAGCCGATTTGCCGACCCTGCATCGGTGGATCGAGGGCGCGGGTATTCGCTGGGGCATGAGTGCCGATCATCGTGCCGCGTTGGGACTGCCCGCGGAGCTTGAGCAGAACAGCTGGCGTTTTGGTCTGCGTCGTATGTTGCTGGGGTATGCCGTTGGCAGTTCGGATGCCTATGAGGGAATTGAACCTTACGATGAAATCGGCGGCCTCGATGCGGCGTTGATCGGCCCGTTGGTCGCCTTGCTGGATGCTCTGGAAGTCGCTCATCAGGCGCTTACTCAGCCAGCAGCGCCGCAGACATGGGGGGCGCGTTTGCACGACCTGATGCAGCTGTTTTTCCTGGCGGGTAACGAGCATGAGGATCATCTGCTGGCCCAGCTCGAAGACCTGCGCGAAAACTGGCTGGAAACCTGCGAGTCGGTTGGTCTGCAGGATGAGCTGCCGCTGACCGTGGTGCGTGAAGCCTGGCTGGCAGGCCTTGACCAGGGGCGACTGTCCCAGCGTTTTCTCGCCGGAGCGGTGAACTTCTGCACGCTGATGCCAATGCGGGCAATCCCTTTCAAGCTGGTTTGCCTGCTGGGGATGAACGATGGCGATTATCCACGGGCCCAGCCGCCGTTGGATTTCGATCTCATGGGCAGCGACTATCGTCCGGGCGATCGTTCCCGGCGTGAGGATGATCGTTACCTGTTGTTGGAAGCGCTGCTCTCGGCCCGGGAAAAACTCTACATCAGTTGGGTGGGGCGCAGTATTCGCGACAACAGCGAACGACCGGCATCAGTGCTGATAGGACAATTGCGCGATCACATCGCCAGTGGCTGGCGGCTGGGGGGTACTGGTGAGGATCTTCTCGAGGCGCTGACCCTGGAGCACCCTCTGCAACCCTTCAGTGCCCGTTATTTTCTCCAGGGCGATGAGTTGTTCAGTTATGCCAGCGAATGGCGGTTGCTGCACGGCGATCGCAACACGGCTCTCAGCCCGCCTTTACTGGAGCCATATGTGCAGGAAGAACCCCTGAGCCTCGGACAGTTGCAGGATTTCATGCGCAACCCCGTCCGCCATTTCTTCAGCCAACGACTCAAGGTGTTCTTCGAGACCATCGAGGCTCCGCTGGCCGATGACGAGCCTTTCGTTCTCGATGCCCTTGAACGCTACAGCCTGAGTGACAGTTTACTGGAGGCTGCCCTGGCACGTATGGATCAGCCGGATCTCGCCCTTTCGGCCCACGCCAGGAGGCTTCAGAACAGCGGCCTGTTACCAATGGCCGGTTTTGGTGAATGCCTGCAGCGCGAGCTGATCGAGCCCTTGCCTGACTTGCTCCAGCGTTATCAGCAGATCCTCGCGTCATGGCCTGTACCACTGACCAGCGCCGTGCCGGTCAGCCTTCAGTTGCAGGGAGTGAGTGTCGAAGGATGGCTTAGTGGCCTGCACCAGCGTTCCGATGGCGCCGTCCTTGCCATTACTGCAATACCCAACAGCATCGGCTCTGCGAAGACTCGTAAATGGCATCGTCTCATCCGACCCTGGGTAAACCACCTGGTGGCATGCGCCAATGGCTTGTCGATGACTACCGCACTGGTGGCCAGCGATGACAGCCTGCTATTGCCGCCTTTTGAAGAAACTGTCGCTCAAAGATTGCTTGGAGATCTGTTACAGGCCTGGCAGGCCGGCATGCGCCAACCGTTGCCGGTCGCGGTGAAGACTGCCTTTGCCTGGCTTGGCCAGCCCGAGCCGGTCAAGGCCATGGCGGCTGCTCGGAAAACCTACGAAGGCGATGGGCAGAACTCTGAAGGCGAGCGACGGGAGAGTCCTGCCCTGGCCCGGCAATTTGCCGACTTCGAAGCCCTGATGGCTGAGGAAACGTTTCCCGACTGGTGCAATGCGCTTTATCGGCCGCTGTTCGAGGCTCCATGGCGTTCGGCGGCTGGCGAGGAGGCACGCTCATGAGCCGGCAGACACCGTTGGCCCTGGCGTTTCCCCTGCATGGAAGCCAGTTGATCGAGGCCAGCGCCGGTACTGGCAAGACCTTTACCATCTCGGCGTTATACCTGCGCCTGGTACTGGGTCATGGTGGACCGGCGACCGGGTTTGGTCGCGAGCTGCTTCCTCCACAGATCCTGGTGGTGACCTTTACAGACGCCGCTACCAAGGAGCTGCGTGAGCGTATCCGTACTCGCCTGGCCGAAGCGGCACGTTTCTTTCGTGACGAGATACCGGCCCCGGACTCACTGATCGTCCAGTTGCGCGGCGAATTTGCCGAGGAGCATTGGCCTGCCTGCGCCAATCGGCTGGACATCGCCGCGCAATGGATGGACGAAGCCGCGGTTTCGACCATTCACAGCTGGTGCCAGCGCATGCTGCGCGAGCATGCTTTCGACAGCGGCAGCCTGTTTACCCAGACCCTGGAAACCGACCACAGCGAGTTGCTCGGCGAGGTGTTGCGCGACTACTGGCGGATGTTCTGTTATTCAATGCAAGGCGAGGCGCTGAACTGGGTGCGGGCCCATTGGGGTGGACCGGCTTCCCTGTTGCCGCGAGTGAAGGGACTGTTCGCCAGCGAGCATGGCAATGGCGAGGGACCCGAGCCGGCCGAGCTCATCGCCGCATCGCTACGCGAGCGCAGTGCTGCCTTGCTCGATCTCAAGGCACCCTGGCGGCAATGGGCGGTGGAACTGCTGGAAATCTGCCAGCAAGGTGTTGCCAACAAGCTTGTCGATGCGCGCAAGATGCAGGCTCGCTACTTCGAGCCTTGGTTCCAGAAGATTTCTGCCTGGGTAGAGGACGAAAGCGTCGAGTTGTTGGACATCGGCACCGGCTTCACCCGGCTGACGCCCGAGGGCATGGCGCAGGCCTGGAAGGGAGAGGTGCCCAGTCATCCAGGACTGGACGCCATGGTCGGTCTCAAGGCCAGCCTGGAAGCCTTGCCTACTCCGGATGCCGCAGTGTTGCAACATGCGGCGCAATGGGTTGGGGCGCGTTTCGAGGCGGAGAAACGCCGACGCGCAGAGATGGGGTTCGACGACATGCTGCTGCGTCTGGATGCGGCGCTGCAGGCCGAAGGCGGCGAGCGCCTGGCGAGCCTGATCCGTGAACAGTTTCCAGTTGCGCTGATCGATGAGTTCCAGGATACCGACCCGGTTCAATACCGGATCTTCGAAAGCATCTACCGTATCGAAGGCAACAACCCTGAAACCGGCCTGTTCCTGATCGGTGACCCGAAACAGGCCATCTATGCCTTTCGCGGCGCCGATATCCACACTTACCTGCGGGCCCGAGTAGCCACCGCCGGCAGGTTGCATACGCTGGGGACGAATTTCCGTTCCAGCCATGCCATGGTGGGTGCGGTAAACCATGTTTTCCAATACGCCGAATCTCGTCCGCAGGGGCGTGGAGCGTTCCTGTTTCGTGAGGCTTCCGGGAACAATCCGGTGCCGTTTTTGCCCGTCGAGTCACAAGGGCGCAACGAGTTCCTGCAGATTGCGGGCCAGGCCGTCACGGCAATGAACATCTGGCACCTGCCATCGGAACAACCGCTTTCCGGCGCGGTGTATCGACAGAACATGGCGGCGGCCTGTGCCAGTGCAATCACGGGGTTGCTCAATGGGGGCCAGGCCGGTCGCAATGGCTTCATGGACCCTGAAAGCGGACTCCGTCGGTTGTTGCCTGCAGACATTGCCATCCTGGTGCGCGACGGCAAGGAAGCGCAGGCCGTGCGAGATGAGCTGTCCGCACGGGGCGTGCGCAGTGTCTATCTATCGGACAAGGATTCGGTCTTTGCCTCGCAGGAGGCGCGCGACCTGCTGATCTGGCTCAAAGCCTGCGCCGAGCCCGATGTCGAACGGCCGCTGCGGGCTGCGCTGGCCAGCATTACCTTGAACCTGCCGTTGACGGAGCTGGAGCGGCTCAACCAGGACGAGTTGGTATGGGAAGCCCGGGTCATGCAATTCCGTGGCTATCGCACGGTTTGGCGGACCCAGGGGGTACTGCCCATGCTCCGGCGGCTGCTGCATGACTTCGAGCTGCCCCAGGCGTTGATGGCGCGCAGCGACGGTGAGCGGGTACTGACCAACCTGCTGCACCTGTGCGAACTGCTGCAGCAGGCCGCCGGAGAGCTGGATGGTGAACAGGCCCTCATTCGACACCTGTCGGAGCACCTGGCGTTGTCCGGACAGGCCGCAGAGGAGCAGATCCTGCGCCTGGAAAGCGATGAGCAACTGGTCAAGGTGGTTACGATCCACAAGTCCAAGGGGCTTGAATACCCGCTGGTGTTTCTTCCGTTCATCTGTTCGACCAAGCCGGTGGATGGTACCCGCTTGCCTCTGCACTACCACGATGAATCGGGAAGGGCGCAGGTCAGTCTCAGGCCCACCGTCGAGTTGATTGCCAGGGCCGACGAGGAGCGCCTGGCCGAGGACCTGCGTCTTCTCTACGTGGCACTTACCCGTGCCCAGCATGCCTGTTGGCTGGGTGTCGCCGATCTCAAGCGAGGGAGTAACAACACCTCGATCCTGCATTTGTCCGCGTTGGGCTATCTGCTGGGTGGCGGAACGCCGCTGGCCGACTCGGTGGAGCTGAAGCGCTGGCTGGAAGACCTGCAACAAGGCAGCGCGACCGTGAGTTGCCAGGAGATGCCCCTGGCGACCGACGAGCATTACCAGCCTCCACGCAGTGAGGCGGTATTGCGCGAACCGCTCAAGCCTGCCCGCAAAGCCAGCGAGAACTGGTGGATTGCCTCCTACAGTGCGCTACGTATCGGTGAAAGCCTGAGTGCGGGCAGTGACGCCGCGCCGGAGGACCCACAAGCCCAGAAACTGTTCGACGACGAGCGACTCGATCCGGAGGCTCCAAGGGCAGTTGCCGTTGCTGGCGGCGATATCCATCGTTTTCCCCGTGGCCCCAACCCGGGCACCTTCCTTCATGGTCTTCTGGAGTGGATCGCGGGCGAAGGATTCGCGGCTGCGCCCTCGGTCATCGAAGACGTCATTGCCCGGCGTTGCAATCGTCGAGGCTGGAAAGGCTGGATCACGACGCTGAATGACTGGCTGCAACACCTCGTGGCCCTGCCTTTGCAGATTGGCAGCAACCAGGCGCCCGTGGTGCTCGCGCATCTGGACCAGTTCCAGGTCGAAATGGAATTCTGGTTCGCCAGCCACAAGGTCGATGTTCTCAAGCTGGATCAACTGGTCTGCCAGTTCACCCACGGTGGCGTGGCCCGCGTCGCCGCGGAACCCGTGCTGCTCAACGGCATGTTCAAGGGGTTCATCGACCTGACGTTCGAGCACGACGGTTGTTATTACGTGGCGGACTACAAATCCAACTGGCTGGGGGCCGATGACGCGGCCTATACCTCGCAGGCGATGGAGCAATCGATCCTGGATAATCGCTACGATCTGCAATACGTGCTGTACCTGCTGGCGCTGCACCGCCAGCTCAAGGCGCGCCTGCCCGATTATGACTACGACCGCCATGTCGGCGGCGCGTTGTACCTGTTTCTTCGTGGCACCCGCGCCACCAGTCAGGGCGTGTATTTCACCAGGCCTGCTCGAGCCTTGATCGAACAACTGGATCGTCTGTTCCAGGGCGTACCCGAGCCCAAGGCCGAGCCGGCATGGGTACAGGGAGAATTGCTATGAGTCGTTCTTTCGCCGATCTGCTGCCCGGCACCTCCGACGACGACAGCCCGGTAGAGCTGTCGCCCCTGAGTCGTGCCGATGACCTGTTGCGGCTGCTGACCCGTTGGGTCGAGCGAGGATGGTTGCGTGCCTTGGACAAGGCGTTCGTCGCGTTCCTCCAGGAGCTGGCGCCCGACGATGATCCACTGGTGCTGCTCGCCGCCGCGCTCACCAGTCATCAGCTGGGGCATGGGCATGTCTGCCTGGACCTGTACGAAACACTCAAGGAACCGGATTTTGCCCTGTCGCTACCCCCCGAGGGCGACCTGCAGGCCGGGGCAATGCTGTTGCCTTCACAGTTACTGCAAACCCTGGACGGGGCTCAATGGTGCAGAACCCTGGCCTCCAGCCGTCTGGTGGCCCTGGCTGCGGACCAGAGCGAGGAGGCAAGGCAGCGCCCGCTGGTGTTGTCAGGTAAACGGCTTTACCTGCGTCGTTACTGGAGCTATGAGCGGCGGATCGACGAGGCGCTGCGGCAACGGCTTGCCGAGCGGGACGCGGCGCCCGATGATCTGCGCGAGCGTCTGGATGGCTTGTTCGGGACGGCTGCCGGCCCGGGGGCGATCGATTGGCAGAAACTTGCCTGTGCCTTGGCCACCCGCGGCGCCTTCAGCATCGTTACCGGAGGGCCGGGAACCGGCAAGACCACCACTGTCGTGCGCTTGCTGGCCTTACTCCAGGCACCCGCCGTCGAGGCCGGCAAGCCGCTGCGCATTCGCCTGGCCGCGCCCACCGGCAAGGCCGCGGCACGCCTGACGGAGTCCATCAGCCAGCAGGTCCTGAGCCTGGAGGTGAGCGCCGCCGTACGCGAGCGCATTCCCTGCGACGTGACCACCGTCCACCGTCTGTTGGGCAGTCGGCCCGGGACCCGTCATTTCCGCCACCATGCGGGTAACCGGTTGCCATTGGATGTGCTGGTGGTCGATGAGGCCTCCATGATCGACCTGGAGATGATGGCCAATCTGCTGGATGCATTGCCGGCCCAGGCCCGTCTGGTGCTGTTGGGAGACAAGGATCAACTGGCCTCGGTGGAGGCCGGTGCGGTCCTGGGGGACTTGTGTCGAGACGCCGAAGAGGGCTGGTACACGCCCCGGACTCGGGCCTGGCTTGAATCGGTCAGCGGCGAGAACCTGGCGACCAGTGATCTGCAGCAGGACCTCGACGGCACCCATCCGTTGGCCCAGCAAGTGGTCATGCTCAGGCATTCACGACGCTTCGGCGAGGGCAGTGGTATCGGCCAACTGGCTCGCTGGGTCAACCAGCAGCAAGCCGAAAAGGCTCGCCAGCTCCTGCAGGGCAAGCAGTATGCCGATCTGTTCTCCCTGGCGCTGAAGGGGGAGCACGATGATGGGCTGGAGCGCTTGCTGCTCGAGGGGCGCACGGAGGGCCCCCAGGGGTACCGACACTACTTGAATGTGTTGCGACAACGGCGCCCGGACACTTCCCGCCCCTTGGACGACCATTGCTGGGCCGACTGGGCTCGGGAAGTCCTGTCGGCATTCGATGCTTTCCAGTTGCTCTGTGCCGTGCGCAAGGGCCCGTGGGGTGTCGAAGGGTTGAACCAGCGGATCACTGCCGCGTTGCTCAAGGCCCGTCTTATCGACAGCGATCATCACTGGTACGAAGGGCGCCCGGTGTTGATGACTCGCAACGATTACGGGCTGGGGCTGATGAACGGTGATATCGGCATTGCCCTCAGGTTGCCCGAGCGTGAGGGGCCGGAGGCGGGCAAGCAGGTCCTGCGGGTCGCATTCCCTCGTAACGATGGGCGAGGTGGTGTGCGTTTTGTCCTGCCCAGCCGCTTGAATGACGTGGAAACCGTCTATGCCATGACGGTGCACAAGTCCCAGGGCTCGGAGTTCACCCATACGGCCTTGATCCTTCCGGATGCGCTGAACCCTGTGTTGACCAAGGAGTTGGTATACACGGCCATTACCCGTGCCAAGCAGTGGTTCAGCCTGATCGAACCCCGGGCGGGCGTGTTCGAGGAAGCGGTTCGGCGCAAGGTCAAGCGGCTGAGCGGGTTGATGCTGGATCTGGACCGGGACGACTGAATGATTCGGCTTTCTTAGGTCGGTCGCGATTCTGCCTGCTTCTGTCAGAAGAGACGTAGGACGCTGTCTCGCTGGGTTTTTGGCACTGTGCTATCGTTCCGGCATTTATCGGACCGACAAGAGATTCTTCATGGATGTGGCTGGTCGAGAGGCGGCGCGCAGCAAGGGTTGGAAGCATTACTTGCTTGCCAGTCTTCTGGGCCTGTTGCCGCCTGTGATCGCTGCTCAGGATCAGGCAACCACGACCAGGGCTGAACAGCGAGCCGAGTCGGTGACCCAGGTGGTATTGGGCATTCTCAGCTACGCCCGATGGCCGGTGGAGCCCACGCAGTTGCAACTGTGCATCGTCGGGCCGACCCAATATACCGATGACCTGGTCAAGGGGACCGCCCAGGCCACGGGCCGACCGGTCACCGTCCAGCGTCTGTTGGCAGATCATCCCGGCATCGCGACCGACTGTAACGCGGTCTATGTGGGACGGCTCACCAGCGAGGAGCGCACCCGTCTGTACGCCTCCTTGATCGGCAAGCCGGTCTTGAGCATCAGCGAAGGAGGCGACCCATGCACCGTGGGCAGTCTCTTCTGCCTGCGGGTGGGTGACGAGCAGGTGTCGTTCGAGGTCAATCTCGATTCCGTGGCACGCAGCGGCGTGCGTATCCATCCCAGTGTCTTGCAGCTTTCCCGACGCAGGCCGGCGGCACCATGAGCCTGTCCACCCCAAGGATTCTTCCTACCCTGGGCTCGGTCATCGGGCGCGGTCACTTGATCGTCGCGTTGGTGGCGATCGCCATGGCCAGCATTTCCCTGACCTTGCTCGGTGTCCTGGCGCTGCGGGTATACGCCGACCACAACCTGCACCTGATCGCGCGTTCGATCAACTACACCGTGGAAGCGGCCGTGGTGTTCGATGACTCGGCTGCCGCCACCGAAGCGCTGGCCTTGATCGCCAGCACCGAAGAGGTGGCCGACGCCCAGGTGTTCAATGAACACGGTCGCTTGCTGGCGCGCTGGCAACGACCGGAAACCGGCTTGTTGTCTGATCTGGAAATGCACATCGCCAAGGCCTTCCTGGAGAAGCCCATCAGCCTGCCTATTGTTCACCAGGGCCAGGCCATCGGCAGCGTCCTGCTGGCGGGACACGGCGGCAGCCTGTTGCGCTTCCTGCTCAGCGGCCTGGCGGGGATCATCCTCTGCACGGCGGTCAGTGCATGGATGGCGTTGTACCTGGCCCGGCGTCAGTTGCGGGCGATTACCGGCCCTTTGCGTTGCCTGGCGGAAGTGGCCCACGCCGCGCGCAGCGAGCGGGCCCTGGACCGGCGGGTACCACCGGCCGCCATCGCTGAACTGGATAACCTGGGCAATGACTTCAATGCACTGCTCGCCGAACTCGAATCCTGGCAGACCCACCTGCAAAGCGAAAACGAAAGCCTGGCCCACCAGGCCAGTCACGACAGCCTGACCGGATTGCCCAACCGGGCGTATTTCGAAGGCCGGCTGATTCGCGCCCTGCGTAACGCCAGCAAGCTCGACGAGCAAGTGGCCGTGCTGTACCTGGACAGTGATCGGTTCAAGGGGATCAACGACAATTTTGGTCACGCTGCGGGAGATGCGGTGCTGACGGCTGTGGCAACCCGGGTCCGGGCGCAGTTGCGTGAGGATGACCTGGTGGCGCGGCTGGGCGGGGATGAATTTGCCGTGCTGCTCTCGCCGTTGCACAAGCTGGAGGATGCCGAAATGATCGCTGAGAAAATCATCGCCAGCATGGAAATGCCGATCCAGTTGCCCGGCAATGCCTCGGTGCTGACTTCCCTGAGCATCGGCATTGCGGTGTATCCCGAGCATGGCACCACTCCAGGCGCCTTGTTGCATGCCGCCGATGCAGCGATGTACCAGGCCAAGCGTCTCGCCCGGGGAGGGCGACATTCGTCGGGGGCGGAGCACCCCGTTGCTTAACCACAATCAGGAGCCAATCCGTGCGTTCATTTTTCCAATCCAGCCTGCGACGGTCCTTCGTATTTCTGTTCATGGCCATCCTGGCCATGGGTGGTTGCCAGACCACACCGCCGAAAGGGCTGACTCCGGCGCAAATCACCGTACTGAAGGAGCAAGGCTTCAAACTGACCGATGAGGGTTGGGCGTTCGGCCTGTCGGGCAAGGTGTTGTTCGGCAGCGACGTGGAAACCCTCAACCCGGCCAGTACCGAGATCGTCGAGCGGATTGGCAAGGCCCTGCTGGGGGCTGGCATCGAACGGGTACGCGTCGATGGCCACACCGACGCATCTGGCTCCCAGGCGTATAACGAACAATTGTCGATACGGCGCGCCAACAGCGTCGGCAAGGTCCTGACCAGTGTCGGCATGCGCGAAGAGAATATCCAGCTGCGCGGCCTGGGCAGCAGCAAGCCAGTGGCCTCCAATGACACGGCCAGCGGGCGTACCGAGAACCGTCGAGTCGCCATCGTGGTCATCGCCGACTAGTCGGCGAACACCATCTCCCGGCTGTCTCCCATCAGCAGCGACCGGTTCTGTTCGGTCACTTCGCGAATGTAATCCCACAACAAGGTGATCCGCTTCAACTTGCGCAGATCCTCCCGGCAGTACATCCAGAACTGCCGGGTGACGTTGATTTCCTCCGGTAGCACGGGCAGCAGGTCTGGATCCTGGGCGGCGAGGAAGCACGGCAGGATCGCCAAGGAGCGCCCTTGCTGCGCCGCCACGTACTGCGCGATCACGCTGGTGCTGCGCAGATGGGCATTGGCCCCAGGCAGGACATTCGCCAGGTAGAGCAGCTCGGAACTGAATGCCAGGTCGTCGACGTAACTGATGAACGAATGCTTGCCCAGATCCGCCGGGCGCTGGATGGGTGGGTGATTATCGAGATACGACTGGGTAGCGTAGAGCTGCAAGCGGTAATCACACAACTTGCAACACACGTACGGGCCGTGTTCGGGGCGCTCGAGCGCGATGACGATGTCGGCTTCTCGCTTGGAGAGGCTGATGAAGTGCGGCAGCGGGAGGATGTCCACCGAAATGGCCGGGTAGGCATCGACGAAGTGGCTCAGTTGCGGCGTGATGAAGAAACTGCCGAAGCCCTCGGTGCAGCCCATGCGCACGTGGCCGGACAATGCGACGCCAGACCCCGAAACCTGCTCGCAGGCCATGTGCAGGGTGCTCTCGATGGACTCGGCGTAGCTGAGCAGGCGCAGGCCTTCGGCGGTGAGCACGAAACCGTTGGTCCGGGATTTTTCAAACAGCAGCGTTCCCAGTGAGGTTTCCAGCGAGCTGATGCGACGCGACACCGTGGTGTAGTCGACAGCGAGGCGTTTGGCCGCCGTGCTGGCCTTGCGGGTGCGGGCCACTTCCAGGAAGAACTTGAGGTCGTCCCAATTCAGCGACCCCAGGGAGGTGATGTTTTTTTGCATGATGGACCGGTTTTTATGTGCGTTCTTATTAGAAGTTTGCACATCTATACTCCAAAAACCGTCTCATCACCAAGGTCTCTGCATACCTTGGCCTTTGCTCGAAACAGCGCTCCCTACAAGAACAATCCGGAGGCCAGCATGAACGTTTCCCTCACGCCCAGCGACACCACCCTGCAAACCGTCAAACTGTTGATCGATGGCGAGTGGGTCGAATCCCGCTCCAATGAATGGCACGACATCATCAACCCGGCCACCCAGCAGGTGCTGGCGAAAGTCCCGTTCGCCACCGCGACGGAGGTCGAGTCCGCCATTGCCGCGGCCCAGCGCGCGTTCCAGACCTGGAAGCTGACGCCCATCGGCGCGCGGATGCGCATCATGCTAAAGCTCCAGGCATTGATTCGCGAGCATTCGAAACGCATTGCCGCGGTGCTCAGCGCCGAGCAGGGCAAGACCCTGGCGGATGCCGAGGGCGATATTTTTCGCGGCCTGGAAGTGGTCGAGCATGCCTGTTCCATCGGCACCCTGCAGATGGGCGAGTTCGCCGAGAACGTCGCCGGCGGCGTCGATACCTACACCTTGCGCCAGCCCATCGGCGTGTGTGCCGGGATTACTCCATTCAACTTTCCGGCGATGATTCCGCTGTGGATGTTCCCGATGGCCATTGCCTGCGGCAACACCTTCGTCCTCAAGCCGTCGGAACAGGATCCACTGTCGACCATGTTGCTGGTGGAGCTGGCGATCGAAGCCGGCGTGCCGGCCGGCGTGCTCAATGTGGTGCATGGTGGCAAGGACGTGGTGGATGCGCTGTGCACCCACAAGGACATCAAGGCGGTTTCCTTCGTCGGTTCCACGGCGGTCGGTACTCATGTGTATGAGCTGGCGGGGCGCCATGGCAAGCGTGTGCAATCGATGATGGGCGCCAAGAACCACGCCGTGGTGCTGCCGGATGCCAATCGCGAACAAACCCTCAATGCCCTGGTCGGTGCCGGTTTCGGTGCGGCGGGCCAACGCTGCATGGCCACTTCCGTGGTGGTGATGGTGGGCGCGGCCAGGCAATGGCTGCCAGAACTCAAGGCCCTGGCACAGAAGCTCAAGGTCAATGCGGGCAGCGAGCCGGGCACCGACATCGGTCCGGTGATTTCCAAGCGGGCCAAGGCGCGGATTCTCGAGTTGATCGAGAGCGGCGTGAACGAAGGCGCGAAGCTGGAACTCGACGGTCGCGACATCAGCGTGCCGGGCTTCGAGCAGGGCAACTTTGTCGGCCCGACCCTGTTTTCCGGCGTGACCACCGACATGCGTATCTACACCGAGGAAATCTTCGGTCCGGTGCTGGTGGTGCTGGAAGTTGACACCCTGGATCAGGCGATTGCCCTGGTCAACGCCAACCCATTCGGCAACGGCACGGGGCTGTTCACCCAGAGCGGTGCGGCGGCGCGTAAATTCCAGAGCGAAATCGACGTGGGCCAGGTGGGGATCAATATCCCGATTCCGGTTCCGGTGCCGTTCTTCAGCTTCACCGGCTCCCGCGGTTCGAAGCTTGGCGACCTCGGTCCGTACGGCAAACAGGTGGTGCAGTTCTACACTCAGACCAAGACCGTCACCGCCCGCTGGTTCGACGACGACAGCGTCAATGACGGTGTGAACACCACCATCAACCTGCGTTAAGGAGCCGGACATGAACATCGCATTTATCGGTCTGGGCAACATGGGCGCCCCGATGGCGCGCAACCTGCTCAAGGCTGGCCATTCGCTGAACCTGTTCGACCTGAACCAGACGGTGCTGGCTGAACTGGCGGCGCTGGGTGGCACCATCAGCACCTCGCCTCGCGATGCGGCCCAGGGCGCTGCGCTGGTGATTACCATGCTGCCGGCCGCCGCCCATGTGCGCAGTGTCTGGCTGGGTGAGGACGGCGTGCTGGCGGGGATTGCCACCGGCACTCCGGCAGTGGATTGCAGCACCATCGACCCGCAGACCGCACGTGATGTCGCTGCCGCAGCCGCCAGGCAAGGCGTGCCCATGGCCGATGCGCCCGTCTCGGGTGGTACCGGAGGCGCGGCAGCTGGCACGCTGACGTTCATGGTCGGCGCCACCGCCGAACTGTTCGCCACCTTGCAGCCGGTGCTGGCTCAGATGGGCCGTAACATCGTGCATTGTGGCGAGGTCGGGACCGGGCAGATCGCCAAGATCTGCAACAACCTGCTGCTGGGCATCTCGATGGTGGGGGTCAGCGAGGCCATGGCCCTGGGCGATGCCCTGGGCATCGACACCCAGGTGCTGGCGGGCATCATCAACAGTTCCACCGGACGTTGCTGGAGTTCGGATACCTACAACCCTTGGCCGGGGGTGATCGAAACGGCGCCGGCCTCGCGTGGCTACACTGGCGGTTTCGGGGCCGACCTCATGCTCAAGGACCTGGGCCTGGCCACCGAGGCTGCGCGGCAGGCTCATCAACCGGTGGTGTTGGGGGCGGTGGCACAACAGCTGTATCAGGCGATGAGCCAGCGCGGCGAGGGTGGCAAGGATTTCTCGGCCATCGTGAACAGCTACCGCAAGCCTCAATAACCATTGCCTGATGCTTGTCCCCGCCTGAACCGCGGCGGGGACAATATGAGCGTCCGACGTTTCGTGAAGCTGTAATAAATAATATTTAATGTTGGGTTCGCTCCGTTATTCCCGAGTTTCATATATATATGAAACTTTGGAGAATTGGAGCGGGCCATTATTATTCGAGGGTTGACAGACAAAAATCGTTGCACAATACTCGGCGCTCAGGACGAGCACTACATATCAAGGAGCGATACCCATGCCTTCGCAGGATACATGCGTACTTACGGCTGCCGGCCTAAAAAAATTGGCACTCAATCAGGAATGTCGAGATGCCTTCAATAGGGACTCGTTATTCTTCAGGTTATTTGAGCGCGCCGCGCAGCGCTACATCGTTTCGTCCAGCCTGGACGGGCTTCCTGAAAAGTTGAAACTGCTCTGGGACAAGGGTTACAGGCTGGGTGTCGAATATGTCGGCGAAGAAAACCATGATCCGCGAGTGGTCCAGGCCTTTGTCGATGAATACTTGAAATCCATTCAGGTTTTCGCCAAGGCCAAATTAACTCCCCAGTTAGGTTTCGATTTAAGCGCCGTGGGTATGCTCATATCCGCGGAAACTGCTTATCGCAACGCAGCCACTATCTTGTCCGCCGCTGCGGAACATAATATTCCAGTGATGATCAGCATGGAACATTCCTCCGCGGTCGATAAGATCCTGGAGATATATTCCAAACTGGCCCCCGACCATTCAAATGTCGGCCTTACTGTTCAAGCCCATTTGCATAGGACGGTAAATGATCTGCCGGCCATCATTGGTCATGGTCGCAAGATCAGGTTGGTCAAGGGTGTCTATAACGAAGCGCCTGAAGTTGCTCTTCCTCGCGGTGCGGAACTTGATGAGCGCTATCTGAAACTGCTCGCCGATATCCTGGATGCCGGGGTCCCGGTCAGTTGTGCGACCCAGGACCCAGGCCTGATCCAGCGCATCTTCGACCAGGGCCTGCACACCCGGATTCACGAGTTGGAGATGCTCCACGGTGTGCAGCCCGAGGCGTTGCGCAAAGCCAGGGAGGCGGGGGTGGCCTGCCGGATAGCGGCGGTTTATGGCGACAGCTGGTACCTGCACTTCCTGCACCGATTGGCGGAGTCGCCTGAAAACGTCCTCGAGGCCTTGGCCGATTTCTACGATCCCTCCCGCATTGTCTTTGGCGCAGGTTACTAAGGAAGCCCTCATGTTTATCGATCTCAGAAGCGATACGGTCACCAAGCCAACGGAAGGCATGCGCAAGGCGATCTATCAGGCGGAAGTGGGGGACGATTGCTTCGGCGAAGACCCGACCGTACGAGCCCTGGAAGAATACTGCGCCCAGTACTTCCAGAAGGAGGCGGCGCTTTTCACCTCTGGCGGTACGTTGAGCAACCAGTTGGCGGTCAAGGCCATGACGAATCCGGGCGATGAGATCTTCCTGGATGCGTCCTACCACATCAATTTCTATGAATCTGCCTCGACATCGGCTTTTTCCGGGGTCAACTTCTCGCTATCGACCCACGACAGCGGGCTGTTCGATGTCAGCGACCTGGAAAGGCTCTACGCCTCCAAATGCCGCTGGAGCCAGAACTATGCCTTGCCCCGGGTGGTGGTCATCGAGAACACGCTGGGGTGCAAAGGCGGCGCGATCTTTCCCCTGCAACAGATGAACGACGTCTTCGCCTACGCCCAGGGCATCGGGGCCTATCGTTACCTCGATGGAGCGCGGATTCTCCATGCCTCCATCGCCTCCGGCATCGACGTGACGTCCTATACCGACAACGCCGACCTCCTGTCCATGTGCCTGTCCAAGGGCCTGGGAGCGCCGATCGGTTCGATCATGGTGGGCTCGCTGGAACTGATACAGCGGGCCAAGAAGTACCGCAAATGGTTCGGGGGCGACCTGCACCAGGCCGGCATGATGGCCGCCGCCGGACTCTACGCGATGCACAACCACGTCGAACGCCTGGCCGAAGACCACGAGCACGCGGCGTTGCTGTATCGACTGCTCGACGACATCGATCAAGCGCCGGCCCGCTACAAGGGCACCAACATGGTGACCCTGGACATTTCCGCCCTGGGGACCGCCCCGGTGCAGTTCGCCGGCTATCTGCGCCAGCAGGGCGTTGGCGGGCTGCCCTACAACGCCAGGGAGATGCGCTTCATGCCGCATATCAACATCACCCGTGACGATATCCAAAAGGCGGCCGGCATTATCAAGGATGCCGTGCGAGCCCTGAGCCAGGCCCGGGAGACGGTCAAGTGATCTACAAGAAGAATGTCGTGCTGATCGTCGATGCCTATTCGATCGGCAGCCTGATCGCGCCTGCTTTCATTTCCCGGGGGCTGGAGTGCGTACACCTGCGTTCCACCGCCAACGTCAACGAGTTCTACAAGCCCTGGTTCCGTCCCGCCGATTTCATCAAGGACATTCTCTACCGTTCGGATGCCGAGCTGCGCCAGGCCCTGTCCGGATATTCGGTGCAGTTCGTGCTGGCCGGTTGTGAGTTCGGTGTCGAACTGGCCGCTCACCTGGCTGCGCTGTTCGAAGTCGAGCGTCGGAACGACCCGAGCCATGCCATTCGCTGGCGCGACAAGTTCGAAATGCATGAGGCCCTGCAACGGGCCGGGGTGCGTTCGATCAAGCATTTCAAATCGGGGTCGCTGGCGGCGATCCAGGACTGGATCAAGGAGCAGAAAATCCTGCCCGTGGTCTTGAAGCCGATCAAGAGCGCCGGCTCGGACAACATCCATATCTGCACGCGGGAAAGCGAAGTCGAGCGAGCGTTCGAGATCATCAAGTCGAGCCGCAACCTCTTTCTCGAAGACAACGATGAAATCCTGGTCCAGCAATACCTGGACAATTGCGACTTCAAGTCCGAGCTGTCGGCGAGCAAGTCCAGCGATGTGGATATCGAGTATTGCGTCAATACCGTGAGCGTCGACGGCCAGCACTATGTCAGCGAAATCATCCGCGTCTTTCGCACCCGGATCGGCGACTCGCCGGTGCATGACTACAACCAGCTGATGTGTCCGGTGGACAACGCCGATGTCTACAGTCGGCTGTCGCGGTACATCTTTTCCGTGCTCGATGCGCTGGGCATCCGCCAGGGCGTCGGTCACAGCGAGCTGATGATCGTCGACGACGAACCGGTGTTGCTGGAAACGGCCGCACGCATGCCGGGCGGTATCGACCTGTCGGCCTACACCCGGGCCCTGGGGCATAACCAGTTGAGCCTGTGGATCGATTCGTTGGTCAATCCCGAGGCCTTCTTCGATTACCGTCAGCGGCCGCGCAAAAGGCTCTATTTCCACTCCAGTTGCGTGTTCCTGATCGCCCGACAGTCCGGGCTCATCAAGCGGGCGCCGGAGCTGGCGCGGTGGAAGGCGATTGCCGGGGTGCACAGCATCAAGATCCAGGACGAAGGTGAGCTCAAGGAAACCGTCTCCCTGGAAAACTGCCCTGGCCATGTCTTCATTCTCGGCAAGGATCGCGCCGCCATTCAGCACAGCATCGAACTGCTGCGCGAAGACGAGCCCGGCGTGTACAGGGACATGCTGGCATGAAGGACCTGTCGGGAGAGCTGACCGTGTCGGGGGAAGCCAGGGTCTACACCAGGCCGGTGGTGTTGTTGCTGTCGGCAACATTTGTCCTGACCATTGCCCGGGCCATGGCCTTGCCGTACCTGGTGGTCTATTTCTCCCAGGCGTTCGGCCTGGGCGTGACCGACATCGGCCTGGTGGTGGGCGGCGCGTTGATCGTCAGTTCCGTTCTGGGAGTGTATGGCGGCTTCCTGGTGGACAGGTTTTCCAACGACCGGATCCTGCTGGCCGCCGCGAGCCTGTTTGCCCTGGCCTTTGCCGTGGCATTCCAGGTCGGCAGCCTGGTGCCGTTCATCATTGCCATTGTGGTGGTGAACCTGTCCTATGCGGTGGTGGATATCGCGGTGAAATCGGGGATTGGTTTCCTGGTGACGCCGGACAAGCGCGGCGGCGTGTTTTCCATGAAATACACCCTGACCAACGTCGGCTACGCCATCGGTCCGTTCCTGGGCGTGCTGTTCGCCAAGATCAGTCCCGGCATGCCCTTCGCGGTCTCGGCGATCATCGGCGCGGGGTTCGTGGCGTTCTACAGCAGCCTGGGTGCGCGGCTGCCGCGGGCAGGACAGACGGAGCGCACGAACCAGCCGTTCGCCCGCGTGCTGGTCCATCTGGTGCGCAATTACCGGCTGGTCTGCTTCACCATCGGAGGTGTCCTCAGTGCCATCGTGTTCGGACAGTTCACGGCTTATCTGTCGCAATACCTGATCGTCACCAGCACCCCCGAGAACACCTACCGGATCATCAATTACCTGGTGACCACCAACGCTTGCGTGGTGATTGGCTTGCAATACCTGATCGGCTCCAGGATCCACCAGAAGAACCTGTTCCGCATGCTGATGCTGGGCATGGCGTTCTTCATCGCGGGGCTCATGGGGTTCGCTCATGCACAGGCCTGGATGGCCTGGGTGGTCGCGATGATCGTTTTCACCGTGGGTGAAATCATCATCATCCCGGCCGAGTACCTGTTCATCGATTACATCGCGCCGGAGGACATGCGAGGCGTTTACTACGGCGCGCAGAACCTCTCCAACCTGGGCGCGGCCCTGGGGCCTGTGCTGTGCGGATTCGTGCTGTCTCTGTATGCGCCCCAGGCGATGTTCCATGTGTTGTCGCTGTGCGTGGTCGCGGCCAGTGTTTTCTATTTCCTGGGTTCAAGGCGAAAGGGGTAATGGATGATCCATTTCAACACTGCGGGGTCGGGCATCATGTCCCCAGAGACATTGAGTCTGATGCAGGCCTACTTGCAGGAGGAAGTCGAGGCGGGCGCCTATGAGACCGAGCTGAATCATTCGCCTGTCCTGGACGTCGAGGTCTACGAAAACATCGCCCGCCTGCTGGGGGCTTCTGCACGCAACATCGCGCTGTTCGACGGCGCGACGAAGGCCTGGGTGACCGCGCTGGAGGCGCTGACCTGGTCCGAAGGCGATCGCGTTCTGGTCACGCCCTATGAATACGCGGGCAATCTGATCGCACTGTCTACGCTGCAGCGCCTGCATGGCGTGGTGGTCGACGTGATGCCGTTGCTGTCCGATGGCAACCTGGACCTGCACTGGCTGGCCCGGCACATGAGTGCGCAGGTCAAGCTGGTCTCGGTGGTCCATGTGCCTTCCTGCTGCGGCATCGTGAACGACATCGCGGCGGTGGGAAACCTGCTGCGGGATTTTCCTTGCCTGTATTTCGTCGACGCCTGCCAGTCGGCGGGAATGCTGGCGCTGGATGTGCAGGCCATCGGTTGTGACGTGCTGACCGCCGCTGGCCGGAAATTCCTCTGCGGACCACGGGGCACGGGCTTTGCCTTTCTTTCCGAGCGTTTCCTGGCTACCGCGCGGCCTCGTTTCACCGATCTGGGACGGGCCAGCGTGGATGTGCATGGCACGGTCCATCGGACGCTCGAGGATGCGCGCGGCTTTGAATACGCCGAACGCAACAATGCCGCCGTGGTGGGGCTGAACCAAGCGATCAAGGAGCGTCTGTCGAAGGCCTACGGCACGGAATCCGAACGCTATCGCAACCTGTTCGAGCGGCTGGCGACGATGCCCGGCATCAACCTGATTGCCCCAGGCACGCAGCACCAGGGCATCATCGCCTTCACCCATGCCCGCTGCCCGGCCACGGAGCTGGTCGCCTACCTGCGCTCGCGCGGCGTCAACGGCTGGCCTGGGTATGCGTCGCATACGCCGTACTTCATGTTGAAGCAGGGGCATGAGCGTTTCGTACGCTTGTCCGTCAACGCCAGTAACAGCGTCCGGGATATCGATGAAGTCATCGCATTACTGTCGCAACTTTGAATGACCGGAGGGCATGAAACGCAAGAAACCATGGCAGTGGACTGCCTGGTAAGTACCGCACTGATTGTTTGGAAGAATGATTGAGGGCCGTGCAGGCGGGCGTCGCCTGTATTGATCACGTTGAGTACGAAAGGGAATTCCGATGAACGAGGTAAACAGGTTCAATCCTGCTGCTGAACTGAGGCAGCGCTTGCGTCCGCTGTACAGGAAAGACAACTGGCACTGGCTGGTTGCCCTGGGTGCGGACCTCATGGTCATTGTTTCGGCTGTATTGCTGGGCCATCGCTACAACGTCCTGTATCCCCTGGCGCTGCTGTTCATCGGCTCGCGGCAGCGGGCCCTGGCTTCGCTTCTGCACGAGGCGGCGCACATGACCATGGCCCGGAACAAAGTGATCAACAAGTGGGTCGGCGAGTACCTGCTGGCTTATCCGATCTTCCAGAACTACGAAGCGTACCGTCGCTCCCATGTGCAGATGCACCATCATCACCTGGGTGACCAGGACAAGGATCCCGATCACCGGTTCTATATCGAATCCGGCTTGTACGAGGCTCGGGATCGCCTGGACTTCCTGTCCCGTCACCTGTTCAGGAGCGTAACGCTGGTCAACACCTACAAGTATTTCCTCTACCTGGTGAAGAATCGCGCCGGGGACATCCTGGCGAGCCCGTGGCAGGGCGTGAAGCTGCTGGCGGTTCATGGCGCCATCCTGCTGCTGTTCAGCCATTTCATCGGCCCGTGGGGCTATGTCCTGTTCTGGCTGGTTCCGTACTTCACGGTGTTCCAGGTCATCGGCTGGTTCTCAGAGATTTCCGAGCACTTCGGCATGTTCGGCGTGTACAAGGATGAGGTGCAGTTGACCCGCAATCGTTTCCCCACCCGGATTGAGCGGTTGTTCATCGGCATGCATGGCGACAACTATCACCTGACCCATCATCTGTTTGCCGGCGTTCCTTTCTGGAACCTGCCGCACGCGCATCGGATATTGATGGAAGACGAAAGCTACGCTGCAGCCAATCGCGGCTGTGGTGGCATCTTTACGGCCAGGGGGGAGGCCCGGTCCAGTATCCATCAGATACTCGAGGCCTATCGCAGCGGGAAGATCGCGACCATCCAGGTCACGGGATAGGGGGCGTCCTGTTGCGCTGTGCTCAGGGGCGAGGACAGCGCAACGCGCGGATCTGTCGGAGCGGTATCAGGCGAAGACGAAGTACTTGCGCACCGTTTCGACCACTTCCCAGGTGCCTTTCATGCCCGGCTCCACCACGAAGATATCGCCGGCCTTCAAATGGATGGGGGCGTGTCCGTCCGGGGTGATGATGCAGTAGCCTTCCTGGAAGTGGCAGTATTCCCACTTCACATAGTCCACACGCCATTTGCCCGGCGTGCAGATCCAGGTCCCCATGATCTTGCTGCCGTCTTCGCTGGTGTAGGCGTTGAGGTTGACGGTGTGCGGGTCGCCTTCGAGCTTTTCCCACTTGCAAGCGTCGAGGACGGGCAGCGGGTGGGTATCGCGCAGGACAGTGATAGGTGCGGTCATAGGGACTCCGGGCAGTGGACGGTAAGCTCAAGAGCACCCTATAGGCCCGGACGTGGGGTCAGTTGTCTGTACTCGACATCCGGCTACCCAGAAACGCAATCAATCGCCGGCCAGGTGCAGGGCCAGCGCCCTGGCGTAGGCCGGCAATGCCTGGAAGTCGCGCGCGGCCAGCAGCAAGGCCCGTTGCGCCCAGGCTTCCTGCAGTGGCAGGCATCGGTAAGAGGGCGCGGGCGTGCGGCGCTCGATGGCGGCCCTCGGCACGATGGCAATGCCTGCGCCGTGGGCCACCATGCGAATCACCCCGTCGAAGCTGTCGGCACGGATACGGATCTGCATGCGCAGCCCGCTGTGCAGGGCCTGTTCCTCGAGGTAAACCGCCAGGGCGCTGGAAGCGTTCAGGCCGACGTAATCATGGGCCAGGGTCTCGCTGAAACTCACCACGCGACCGTCCGCCAAGGGATGCCCGGGAGGCAGGATCAAGGTCAGTGGATCGTGTCGAAAGGGACGGGTCTGCAAGCCATCGGTGTCGACTGCGTCGGAGACGATGCCCAGGTCCGCCGCGCCCTGGCGCAACGCGTGGGTGATCCGCGTACTGGGCAGTTCCTGCAGGTCGATGTCCAGATTGGGGTGGCCCTTGAGGAACGTCGCCAGCAATTCGGGCAGGTATTCGCTCATGGCGCTGGTGTTGCACAACAGCCGCACGCGGCCTTTGACCCCCTTGGCGTATTCAGCCAGGTCTTGCTGCAAGTGCTCCGCATGCTGCAGCAACACCCTGGCATGTTGCGCCAAGGCCTTGCCTGCCGGGGTCGGTGTGACGCCCCGCCGCCCGCGTTCGAACAGGGCGATCCCCAGGGAGGCCTCCAGGGCGCGGACCCGGGCACTGGCCGCCGCCAGGGACAGATGGCTGCGGCTGGCACCGGCGGTGATGTTGCCGGTGTCGAGAATGTTGAGGTAGAGGCGCAGGTCGGTGAAGTCGAAATGCATGGGCGTTGATTCTCTGCCGGGTTCGGCGGTGGCCGATGGGACACCTTCGCGGGCAGGATGCGCGCGCCTCATGTGAGGGGCATCCACTTTTTCTCTGTGGAAGCGAGCCTGCTCGCGAAAATGCCAGATGCGTGAACTTCTCTGCCTCTTGTCCTGCAAGAGGCTGCCTCAGTATATGGCAGATTTCCAAATCGGCGTCCGCAGGCCAGGATAGCGTCATGGACACTCTCATCGTTTTCTATCAGAACCTGGGCCTGGCGCTGTCGTTGCTGGTCATCGCCACCTTCCTGCTGGCCGGCACCGTCAAGGGCGTGATCGGCCTCGGCCTGCCGACCCTTTCCATGGGCCTGCTCGGGTTGGCTATGGCACCGGTGCAGGCTGCGACGTTGCTGATCATTCCGGCCACGCTGACCAATATCTGGCAACTGGCGTCCGGCGGCCATCTGCTCGCCTTGATCGGGCGTTTATGGCCGCTACTGCTGGCGATTTCTCTCGGCACCGGCCTCGGGTCCTTATGGATCGGAATGTCGGGCGGGCCCTGGGTGGTCCGGGCCTTGGGCGGGGCTTTGCTGCTGTATGCGTTGAGCGGGCTGATGCTGCCGACACTGCGGGTGGCGCCGCGGATCGAGCCGTGGCTTGGCCCGCTCTGTGGATTGCTGACCGGTGTCATCACCTGCGCCACCGGAGTGTTCGTGATTCCGGCGGTGCCTTACCTGCAAGCCCTGGGCTTGAGCAAGGATGAGCTGGTGCAGGCGCTGGGGCTGTCCTTTACCGTTTCGACGCTCGCACTGGCCGCCGGCCTGCTATGGCGCGGCGCCCTGGGCGGCGGTGAGTTGAGCGCTTCGGTGCTGGCGCTGGCCCCGGCGCTGTTGGGCATGTGGCTGGGCCAGGCCTTGCGTCGGCGGATCAGCGCCGTGCTGTTCCGGCGGGTGTTTTTCGTCGGCCTGGGCGCGCTGGGCGTCCACTTGCTGGTCAGCGGCTAGCCGAGGACGGGCTGAGCATGTCGACCCGGCGGATCTCGAAGTCGCGCTCAAGGTAATCCATACGGTGCTCGAAAAACGCCTTCATGTGCGGCAGGTTCGAGTGCACGTCGAGGTGGGCCTGGGATTCCCAGATCTCATAGAAGATAAACAGCGTCGGATCTTCCCGATCCCGCAGCATGTGGTATTCGATGCAGCCGGGCTCGGCGCGGCTTGGTTCGACATAGGCCCGGAACAGCGCTTCGAAGGCTTCGGCTTTTTCCGGGCGAGTCTTGGCGTGAAGAATGAAACCGTGCAATTGGCTCATGGAAGGCTCCTGGAGGGTCAGTGCCCAGGATTTTAAGGCAACAATCGCTCGCGGATTCGTGCTTGTAAGTCAAATGAGTTTTGCCGCTGCGGTGCTTATTCCGCGCGAGGCTCATCGGTACTCTGCCGCCATCGTTTTTCAACTCTCCATCCGGCGACTTCCAATCAGTACGCCGTGGAACCCGATGAGGTGACTCCATGAAAAAAGTTCTGCTGCTCAATGGCGGTAAACAGTTCGCGCATTCCGACGGTCGCTACAACGCGACGCTCCACGAGACAGCGCTCAGCGTGCTGGACCGTGGCGGCCTGGATGTAAAGACCACGTTCATCGATGGCGGCTACGACATCAAGGAGGAAGTTGCCAAATTCCTCTGGGCCGACGTGATCATCTACCAGATGCCGGGCTGGTGGATGGGGGCACCGTGGACCGTCAAGAAGTACGTCGACGAAGTCTTCACCCAAGGCCATGGCAGCCTCTACGCCAATGACGGCCGTACTCGCTCCGATGCTTCCCAGAAATACGGCAGCGGTGGCCTGCTGCACGGCAAGCAGTACATGTTGTCGCTGACCTGGAACGCGCCGCAGCAGGCCTTCGACGACCCGACCGACTTCTTCGAAGCCAAGGGTGTGGACGCGGTGTACTTCCCTTTCCACAAGGCCAACCAGTTCCTGGGCATGACCGGCCTGCCGACCTTCCTGTGCGTGGACGTGATGAAACGCCCGAACATCGAAGCCGATATGGCGCGTTATGAGCAGCACCTGAGCGAAGTGTTCGGCCTGAAGGCCTGACCTTGCCCTGGTCCGGTGTCCCGTTGCTATCCTGTGGCGAGGGATCGATGTCCTCGCCATGAACCGACCAGCCGACAGGGGCCTATGTGAAAGCCAGATCCGATGAGTTGCAGGTGTTCATCTGCGTGATCGAATGCGGGTCGATTTCCGCCGCCGCCGAGCAGGTCGGGCAGACGCCCTCGGCGGTCAGCCGCACCTTGTCGCGCCTGGAGGCCAAGCTCGACACCACCCTGATCAACCGCACCACGCGCCGCATGGACCTGACGGAGGAGGGCAAGTATTTCTTCGAGCAGGCCAAGGGCATCCTCGACCAGATGGAGGCGCTGGAGGAGCGATTGTCGTCCCGCCAGAAAAAACCGGCCGGACGGCTGCGCATCAACGCCGCTTCACCGTTCATGCTCCACGCCATCGTCCCGCACATCGAGGAGTTTCGCGGCCTCTACCCGGACATCCAGCTGGAGCTCAACAGCAACGACCTGATCATCGATCTGCTGGAGCAGAGCACGGACATCGCCATCCGCATCGGCACCCTCACCGATTCGACCCTGCATGCCCGGCCCCTGGGTTGCAGCCCGCTGCACATTCTCGCCAGTCCTGGTTATCTGGAGCGGCATGGCACGCCGGCCAGCGTTGCCGAACTGGCGGAACACGCGCTGTTGGGCTTCGCCCAGAACGATGGCCTCAATCAATGGCCCCTGCGCCATCTCCATGGTGATCGCTGGCCGATCCAGGCGAGCATCAGCGCCTCCAGCGGCGAGACGGTGCGCCACCTGGCGCTGCAAGGGCAGGGCATCGCGTGCCTGTCAGACTTCATGACCCGGGAAGATATCCAGGCCGGTCGATTGAAAGTCCTGCTGGCGCAGGCCAACAGCGGATACCGCCAGCCCATCAACGCGGTGTACTACCGCAACTCCCAGCTGGCGCTGCGGATCCAGTGTTTCCTGGATTTCATCCAGGGCAAGCTCGCCGACTACGCCTCGCGGCCTTAGCCTGGCACCGTTGCTGCCCGCGATCGCGGCGTATCAGTCCACACGGCGTTGAATGCAGGGTCGCGCCCTTGGCGGGTTTGCCAGCGCCTCAGTCGTGGTGCACGCCCGCGCGCTTGAGCATCTGTTTGCAACGCTCGGACAAATGGAACACCCGCAAATGCTTGCCGGCCTTGGCGTAGCGCTCGCGCAGGGTTTTCAGCGCGGCGATGGCCGAGTAGTCGACGAAGCTCAAGTGGCGGCAGTCCAGCGTCACCTGGGCCGGATCGTTGGCCGGGTCGAACTGATTGAGGAACGGTGTCGTCGAAGCGAAGAACAACGTGCCATGCAGGCGATAGAGCTTGCTGCCGTCCGCCTCCAGATACGTGTCGGCGTACAGCTCGCGGGCCTGTTGCCAGGCGAAATTGAGCGCCGCGATGATGATGCCGCACAACACCGCGACGGCCAGGTCGGTGAAGACCGTAATGACCGTCACCGCGACGATCACCAGCACATCGTTCTTCGGCACCTTGTTGATCACCCGCAGCGAAGCCCAGGCGAAGGTCTGTTGCGCCACCACGAACATCACCCCCACCAGTGCGGCCAGGGGAATGCGCTCGATCAACGGCGACAGGAACAACACGAACAGCAGCACCATCACCCCGGCCACCACCCCGGACAAGCGGCCGCGACCGCCAGAGCTGAGGTTGATCACCGTCTGGCCGATCATGGCGCAACCGCCCATGCCGCCAAACAGGCCGGACGCGATATTCGCCGCGCCCAGCGCCACGCATTCGCGGTCCGGATAGCCGCGGCTTTCGGTGATTTCATCGGTCAGGTTCAGGGTCAGCAGGGTTTCCAGCAGGCCGACCATCGCCATGATCACCGCATAGGGCAGCACGATCTGCAGGGTTTCCAGGTTCCAGGCAATGTCCGGCCACGCAAGGACCGGCAGCCCGCCGGCGATGTGCGCCATGTCACCCAGCGTCCGGGTGGGCAGGCCCAGCAGGTAGACCGCCAGCCCCACACCCAGGATCGCCACCAGGGCTGGCGGCACGCTGCGGGTCAGGCGTGGCAGCAGGTAGACGATCGCCATGGTCAGCGTCACCAGGCCGATCATCCAGTACAGCGGGGCGCCGCTGAGCCAGGTTTCGCCGCGCTTGAAATGCTCCAGCTGGGCCAGGGCGATGACGATTGCCAGGCCGTTGACGAAACCGAGCATCACCGGATGCGGCACCATGCGCACCAGTTTGCCCAGCCGCAACAGCCCGAACGCCATCATGATCAAGCCGCCCAGCAGCACCGTGGCCAGCAGGTACTGAACGCCGTGCTGGACCACCAGTGCGACGATCACCACCGCCATCGACCCCGCCGCCCCCGACACCATGCCCGGCCGCCCCCCGAATAGCGCGGTCAGCGTGCAGAGAATGAACGCGCCATACAGCCCCATCAGCGGGTTGAGATGAGCCACCAGGGCGAAGGCGATGCATTCGGGAAGCAGAGCGAAAGAAGTGGTGAGGCCGGCGAGGATGTCGGCGCGAAGACGTGCTGGTTTCATGGATTACCTGAGTGGGCGCCGGTCGAGCGTCGGCTACCGGGCGTGATGCAAAACAGTAGAAGCGGAACGCGCAGCGTCCCTGGCGGCATCCCACGCGCGAGCGTGGGAGCGATCGACCGATGCGGATGGTACGGAATTGAGGGCGGGGCGGCCAGCCGTGTGTGGCAAGGGGATGAATCCCCTTGCCACACACGGCTGGTTCTGCATGAAAGTCCGGCGCGGGATTTTCATGAGGACTGCGTTGCGATGTCCGTCAGCGACGTTTCTTGTCTGTGCACGAAAATTACTTTCAGTGAGTTTGAAAACTCCTCGTTGAAATGATTTATGAGTTTCACAACACATCGACGTGACCCCATTCGAGGAGTAGCGCATGGCACCTGCTTTCGGTTATTGGCTGTTGGTCTACGCCGCCATCGCCATCATTGCATTGATCGTTCTGATCGCCCGTTATCGTCTGAACCCGTTCATCGTGATTACCCTGGTGTCCATCGGCCTGGCGCTATTGGCCGGCATGCCGCCGACAGCGGTAGTGGGGGCCTACGAGGCGGGTGTCGGCAAGACACTGGGACATATCGCGCTGGTGGTGGCCCTGGGCACCATGCTCGGCAAGATGATGGCCGAGTCCGGTGGCGCTGAGCGTATGGCGCAGACGCTGATCGAGCGGTTCGGAGAGCGCAACGCCCACTGGGCGATGGTCTGCATCGCCTTCCTGGTGGGATTGCCGCTGTTTTTCGAAGTGGGGTTCGTGTTGCTGGTGCCCATTGCCTTCACCGTGGCCCGTCGTGCCGGCGTGTCGATCCTGATGGTGGGCCTGCCGATGGTGGCCGGGCTCTCGGTGGTGCATGCCCTGGTCCCGCCCCATCCGGCGGCGATGCTGGCGGTGCAGGCGTTCCAGGCTTCGGTAGGGCAGACGTTGCTGTATGCGATCCTGATCGGCATTCCCACGGCCATCATCGCCGGGCCGGTCTATGCCCGCTTTATCGTGCCACGCATTTCGTTGCCCGCCGACAACCCGCTGCAACGGCAGTTTCTCGAACGTGAGCCGCGCGCCAACCTGCCGGGGTTCGGCATCACCCTGGGGACCATCCTGCTGCCGGTCATCCTGATGCTGATCGGTGGTTGGGCCAACCTGATCTCCACCCCTGGCAGTGGCTTCAACCAGTTCCTGCAGTTCATCGGCAACTCGGTGATCGCCCTGTTGCTGGCCACGGTACTGAGTTTCTGGACACTCGGCCTGGCCCAGGGCTTCAACCGTGAGTCGATCCTGAAGTTCACCAATGAGTGCCTGGCACCGACCGCCAGCATCACCTTGCTGGTGGGCGCCGGTGGCGGTTTGAACCGGATCCTGGTGGATGCCGGGGTCACTCAACAGATTGTCGGGCTGGCCCAGGCGTTCCAGTTGTCGCCGCTGGTGATGGGCTGGCTGTTCGCCGCGTTGATGCGCGTCGCCACCGGTTCGGCCACGGTGGCGATGACCACCGCCTCGGGCATCGTCGCACCCGTGGCGATCGGGCTGGGTTATCCCCATCCCGAGCTGCTGGTGCTGGCCACCGGGGCCGGGTCGGTGATCTTTTCCCACGTCAATGACGGTGGCTTCTGGCTGATCAAGGAATACTTCAATATGACCGTCACCCAGACCTTCAAGACCTGGACGGTGCTCGAAACGCTCATCTCCCTGGTCGCGTTCGGCCTGACACTGGGTCTTGCGCGCCTGCTCTGATCGCCGCGCATTGCGAGGCCGTTTTCAACGCAGCATGAATGAGTATCAGGGCTTTTCGTACAGAGCCTACACAGGAGTCGTCATGGACATCCTCTACCAGATCCGCTCCCGGCAGGATTTCTTCAGCGCCGGCGAAGGAAGAATCGCCCGTCTGATGCTCGATGACGTAGGCTTCGCCGCGTCCGCCAGCCTGGAAGAACTGGCCCAGCGCGCCGAGGTCAGCAGCGCCACGCTGTCGCGCTTCGCCCGCACTGTCGGTTGCCGCGACCTGCGGGACCTGCGCCTGCAGCTGGCCCAGGCCAGCGGGGTCGGCAGCCGGTTTCTCGACCCGGCCGGCGCCCCCGAACAGTCGGCATTCTATGGGCAGATCGTCGGCGATATCGAGTCGACCCTGCGTCGGCACCTGTCGGCCTTCGAAGAGTCGCGCTTTGCCGATGCCGTGCGATTGCTGGGCAAGGCGCGGATGGTCCATGCGTTCGGGCTCGGTGGCTGGTCGGCACTGTGCAGCGAAGAACTGCAGGTGCGGCTGGTGCGGTTCGGCTACCCGATTGCGGCGTGTCGCGACCCGGTGATGATGCGCATCACGGCCACCTCGCTTGGGGACGAACACCTGGTCATCGCCTGTTCGCTCACCGGCATCACCCCGGAATTGCTGGCGGCCGTCGAGCTGGCGCGCAGCTACGGTGCCGCGATCCTGGCCATCACCCGTGCCGACTCGCCCCTGGCGCAACTGGCAGACGTGGTGCTGCCCCTGCAAAGCGCCGAGACCTCGTTCATCTACAAACCCACGGCCGCACGCTACGGCATGCTGCTGGCCATCGACGTGCTCGCCACCGAGTTGGCCCTGGCTCATCCCGAAGACAATCAAGAGCGTTTGCGGCGGGTCAAGCTCGCCCTCGACGATTACCGTGGCGGCGACGACGATCTGCCCCTGGGAGACTGACATGCTGTACGACACACTCATCCGCGATGCGCTGGTCATCGACGGCAGCGACACCCCCGGCTACCACGCCGATGTGGCGATTCGCGCCGGTCGCATCGAACGCATCGGTGCGTTGTCCGACGCACAGGCCATCGAGGAGCTGGACGCCGCCGGCCGCGTGCTGGCGCCGGGGTTCATCGATGTCCACACCCACGACGACACCGTGGTCATCCGCCAGCCGCACATGCTGCCCAAGCTCAGCCAGGGCGTGACCACGGTCATCGTCGGCAATTGCGGCATCAGCGCCGCGCCGGTCAGCCTGCGCGGCGACCCGCCGGACCCGATGAACCTGCTGGGCACCGCCGCGGCGTTTTGCTATCCGAGCTTCGGTGATTACCGCGCAGCGGTGGAATCGGCCATGCCAGCGGTCAACGTGGCGGCGCTGGTGGGGCACACGGCACTGCGCAGCAACCATCTGGACGACCTGTTGCGCACCGCCAGCGCGCAAGAGATCACCGCCATGCGCCAGCAATTGCGCGAAAGCCTGCAGGCCGGCGCGCTTGGCTTGTCCACCGGCCTGGCCTACGCCAACGCGTTCGCCGCCTCCACCGATGAAGTCATGCAACTGGCCGAAGAGCTGAACGCGTTCGGTGCGGTCTACACCACGCACTTGCGCAGCGAATTCGAGCCGGTGCTCCAAGCCATGGACGAAGCTTTCCGGATCGGCCGGCATGCGAAGAGTCCGGTGATCATTTCCCATCTCAAATGTGCCGGCGCCGGTAACTGGGGGCGTAGTGCGCAGGTGCTCACCGCGCTGGAAAACGCCGCCGCTGCCCATCCGGTCGGGTGTGACTGTTATCCCTACGCCGCCAGCTCCTCGACCCTGGACCTCAAGCAAGTGACCGATGCCCACCCCATCACCATCACCTGGTCGACGCCCCATCCGCACATGGGCGGGCGCGACCTGGCGGGCATCGCCGCCGAATGGAGCGTTTCGCTGCTGGAGGCGGCCCGTCGCCTGCAACCGGCCGGCGCGGTGTACTACGGCATGGATGAAGACGATGTGCGCCGCATCCTTGCCCATCCGCTGTCCATGATCGGCTCCGACGGGCTACCCGAGGACCCGTTTCCTCATCCGCGCCTGTGGGGCGCTTTCCCACGGGTATTGGGGCATTTCAGCCGCGACGTCGGGCTGTTTCCCCTGCACACCGCCGTGCACAAGATGACCGGCCTTTCAGCGGCGCGCTTCGGCCTGAAGGAGCGTGGCGTCGTTGGCGAGGGATATTGGGCGGACCTGGTGTTGTTCGATCCACGAACCGTTCGTGACGTCGCCGATTTCAACGAACCGCAACGGGCCGCGCAAGGAATCGATGGCGTGTGGGTCAACGGTGTCCTGAGTTATCGCCAAGGGCAGGCAAACGGGCGTCGCCAGGGGCGCTTCCTGGCGCGCGAGGGCGATCTGCGCCAGGGTTTCGGCCCATGGAATGGCGTGTAGACGGCCGATAATGTTTGATTGGCGTCACAATAATGGCACTACGACACTAAAGAAGCCGGGGCCGAGGCCGAAGCACTAGGGTCAACCCATCTACACTGGGTCTTTTCAGCCAGGGAGCGCCCCATGAGCTTTGGTAAAACCACCCCGATCCTGCGGATCTTCGATGAAACCAAGGCGTTGGCATTCTATGTCGACTTCCTGGGCTTTACCGTCGACTGGCAGCACCGCTTCGGGGATGACTTCCCGCTGTACCTGCAAGTGTCGCGCGGCGAATGCGTGCTGCATCTGTCCGAACACCACGGCGATTGCACGCCGGGCTCGGCGCTGCGCATCGAGACCGACGAACTGGAAGCCTTCCAGGCACAACTGCTGGCCAAGCAATACCCTTTCGCCCGTCCACACATCCAGGCCATGCCGTGGGGCACCCAGGACATGGCGGTGGTCGATCCGTTCGGCAACCGGCTGGTCTTCACCAACGGGATCAGTGTGTAGAGGTCTGGACTAGCCGGCTGGCGATAGCCTGGCCCGCAATCAATGATTTCATTGATTGCCGAGGCGAAATGGCCAGCATCACGATTCGTAACCTCGATGACAAGGTCAAGGAACAGTTGCGCCTGGCTGCGGCCCACAACGGCCGCTCCATGGAGCAAGAGGCCGGTTTGATCCTGGGGCGCACTGGCGCCGGTGAGCGCTGCGGGTGGGCTGGGCAGCCGTATCCGTAGTGGATTCGGTGCGCTGAGGGCGTTGAGTTGCCGTTGCCTGCGCGCAGCCACTCGTCATACCAGGAACTTCAACTTCCCAGGTCTTGAGGTCATCGATCCCTGGAACGCCTGAACCACTCCTTCAGCGAAGCGCCCGTTCCCCTTGGGTAGACGGGCGCTTGCCGGGATCAGACCCGGAAGTGGCTCACCATCATCTGCAACTGATTACCCAACCGCGCCAGCTCGACACTGGAAGCGGCGGTTTCCTCGCTGGCGGCGGCGGTCTGTTCGGACACGTCGCGCACGTTGATGATGCTGCGGCTGATTTCCTCGGCCACGGCACTTTGCTGTTCGGCCGCCGCGGCAATCTGCTGGTTCATGGACTGGATGTTCGACACCGTGCGGGTGATGTTTTCCAGGGACGCGCCCGCCTTGCGGGTCAGGGCCACGCTGCTGTCGGTGAGGCTGCGGCTGTTGTTCATCACGGCCGCCACTTGCTGGGTGCCGTTCTGCAGGCCGGCCACCAGGCCTTCGATTTCCTCGGTGGATTTCTGCGTGCGCTGGGCCAGGCCTCGCACTTCATCGGCCACCACCGCGAAGCCGCGACCGGCTTCACCGGCCCGTGCGGCTTCGATCGCGGCGTTGAGGGCCAGCAGGTTGGTCTGCTCGGCCACCGACTTGATCACGTCCATGACGCTGCCGATCTTGTCGCTTTCCTGTTGCAGCATGGTCATGGCGTCGGTGGAACGTACCACCTCGCTGGCCAGGCGCTCGATCTGGGCGATGGCTTCGTTGACCACCTGGTCGCCGGCACGGGCTTCGCCGTCGGCGGCAGCGGCGGCCTGGGAAGCTTCCTCGGCGTTGCGCGCCACTTCCTGGACCGTGGCGGTCATTTCGTGCATGGCGGTCGCCACCTGGTCGGTCTCCACCTTCTGGTTGTTGACCCCGGCGCTGGTCTGCTCGGTGACGGCGGACAACTGCTCGGCGGCGCTGGCGATCTGGGTCACGCCATCGCGGATGCCGCTGATCAGGTCGCGCAATGTCACGCCCATGCGAGCGATGCCTTGTTGCAGCACGCCCAGCTCATCGCGACGGGTGACGACGATGGTGTGGGACAGGTCGCCGTTGGCGATGCGCTCGACCACCGTCAGGGTTTCGCTCAGTGGGCGGGTGATCTGCCGGGTGATGACCACGGCGGCGATGATGCCCACCAGCAAGGCCAGCAGGGTGCTGACCAGTTGCAGGGTGCGGGCCTGGGCGCTTTCGGCGTCGCGGCGGTCGAGCTGGATCTGGTACAGCTGCTCGCTCAGGCTGACGATGGTGGCGCCTTGCTCGGTCATTTCCTTGCGCGCCTGCACCACATCGGCGTTGGCCAGTTTGAAGGCCTGCACCGCGCCGCGGTATTGGGCCAGGGCGCTTTCCAGCTGGCGCAGCTCATCTTGGCGGGTGCTGGCGAAATGCAGGTTCAGCGGCTTGAGGGCGGCAATGGCCGTGTCCAGTTGGTTGAGGGCTTTTTGCTCGGTGTCGGCGTTGCTGTTGGCGGTATAGCCGCGCACTTCGTAGCGGGCCAGCATGAATGCCTGCTTGGCCTGGGTGATGGCCTGGAACTGCTCGAAGCGCTCGTCGCTCAGGGCCATGTGCTGGACGTCGGTGTTGATCGCCTCGATCAGTTTGTAGGCGGTCTCGGCGTTGGCCGACATGACTTCACGGGCCGTGTTACCGGTGCGGTAGGCACTGCGCATCTTGTTCAGGGAGCCTTGATAGGCGTTGATGGTTGCGTTCTGCTCCTTGAGCAGCCTGACGTTCTCGGGGCTCTTGAAGCTGGCGAGCAGGGCGTTCTGCTGTGCCAGGAACCCATCGAGGGCAGTCTGTACGCTCTGGGCGGCGGTCTCGTCGCCGTTGGTCAGCATGTACTGCAGGCGTGTGACGCGAAGCTTGGTCAGCCCGGCATTGAGCTGGGTGATGTCGCTCATCCAGTTGCTGCGCTGGATGAGCCCGCCCAGGCTGGTCCAGCTGGTCAAGGCCAGGATACCGGTCAGGACCAATACCAGGCCGAACCCCAGGCCCAGTTTCATGTTGACGCTAATGTTGCCAAACCAGCTATTCATCAAATTCCTCCAGGAACGTTGTGCTGCTTGATCGTCGGTTGGCTGGAAGATTGTTGTTGTTAAGCCAGCAAAAAAAGTGAACAGGGCTGTATCGGCGGCTGCCCCGAGATCTGAAAACTTTTTTTGGCGTCGGCATTTCGCCGCTCGTCCCGGCGTGGCGACAGAGGCGGTCGAGGAATGGAATTTCAGGCAAAAAAAAGCCCGCGGGGAGCGGGCTAAAACCTTAGTTTCTTGAATGAGCGAAGGGACTTTACCTCGTAAACCTGGGGGCTGGGGTGAAGAATAGTTTATGTGGTGCCGGCGTCGCGTCAGGTGGTTTCGTCTACCTCGATACACCGCGCACATGGTGGAAGCACACAGGACGAAACACTTTGTACCGGGACCTTTCCCATTGACTTGCAGGACATTTCCTAGAAAATCCCAACCCCTTGCGCCTGCCGTTTCCGGTGCCTAGTCTCTGTCCACCGCTGCCCATTCAGCGGTCGGGTTTAGCAGCTCGGAAGTCACGTTAGGCGCATGGCAATCCCATGAGTGCAGGCATCGCTATTGCCTGAATGCTTATGGCGGCTGTGCGCAGGGCATCCTCGGGTGCGCCGGTTTCCTAACGTACCGGTCTGCTAACCTGCGCGCGGCTGCCACCCCCTCGTTTAGCAGCGAACGTGGCGGCTCCCACCTACGTTAGGAGTACCCATGGACAAACTCATCCCAGACCCACCCGTCCCACCGCTGCACCTGGACATCGCCGCCGATGCCAACGCCGAACGCGTTATCGATTCCTACCTGAACCCCAAACCCAATCCGCCCGACAAGCAACCTGCCCCAGGCCAACTGTTCACTATTGTCCAAGGCGTGGATGCAGAGAGCCTGTTGGCCAACCTCAGCGAAACCCTGGCCTGCGCCAATGTCATGGCCGGTGACCTGCGTTCGAGCTGGACGGTTCCCGGCGGCATTTTGCGTTGGGCCTGCAACAATTGATTGAACTGGGCCAGCTCCTGGCGAACCGGGCGCTGGACGTGGTCGATCCCAGGTAAAACGAAGGTGTTCGGGTTTGATCGACGGGTGTCGATCAAACCCCTTTTTTGCGGCAGCATACGCCGCATGTTCCCTTCGGATTCCTGGACCGTGCCGACTTCCAACCGCAACGCCCTGATGGCCCGAGTCGCTGGCGCACCGGATGACATCGCCATGCGGGTTTCGCTTTACCGCGACCTGCTCCACACCGGCGAGGCTTCGCTGGACGGTGTGCGCGTCGCTGCAGGCCTGTACGATCCGGCCGCCATGGCCGTGGTAGCCGAGTTGGACGTCAAGGTACACAGGAATCGGTCGGCACCGTTGTTGCCGCAGCTTCGCGGGTTGCCGGTCGATCATCTGGCGCTGGAAAACGCCGAGCCGCAGTGGCTCGACGCCTTGGCCGGGTTGCCGCTGCGTTCGTTGGTGCTTGGCAGCCCGAGGTTCAGCTGCGATCAGGCACTTTGGCGACGTCTGCCGGATGTCGCCCTCGAGGCTTTGGAGATCAGCGGTTTTTCCCGCGAAGATGAGCTCACCAGTCTGCCTTCCCTTGAGCGCTTGCGCCGACTGGAACTGGAAACTTACGGCGAAGATTTCGACGACCGTTTCCTCAGGCAACTGGGCAGCAAAAGCAGGCTGCAAGCGTTGTCGTTGAACCGTTGTGATGAAGTGACCGACGACGGTCTGCTGGGGCTTTCGCCACTCCAGTTGCGCTCGCTTTCGTTGGAGCGTGTCGGGCAACTGACCGCCCGTGGGGCGGCGCATCTGTGCAGCCATCCCCTCGAACAGCTGTCGCTGGGCTGGAACAGCAAGATCCTGGAGGATCCTGCCTGGCTCTCGGGTTTAACCGCGTTGCGTTCTCTGAGTCTCGATGATTGTCATGCATCCGATGCCACGCTCAACGCCATTCGGGATCTTCCGATCGAGCGGCTATCGCTGCAGTCTTCGTATCTGTGCGAGGACGACCTTGAGCTACTAGAAGGCATGCCCTTGGCGGACCTGGACCTCAAGGCCTCTCGACAAATCATTGAGCGGCTCGACGTGCTGCACGCGTTCCCCTTGAAGCGGTTGGGGCTCAGCGACGTGCAAGGTATCGACAAGCAGACGTTGCGGGACCTAGAGGGGCTGGAACTGGAAGCGCTGGACCTCTCGTTGAACGATGTTTCCTGGAAGGAACTGAAACAACTGGCGGGTCTGCCGCTGAAGCGGCTGGATCTCAGTTTCTGCCAAGGGGTTGATGGCAAGACGTTGCGCAAGCTGTGCGAAATGGGCCTGCCGTTGGAGCAACTGGAAATCAGTGGCCTGGACCTGCGCGATGGTGATCTGGCGTGTCTGCGTGATTTGCCACTGCAACGCCTGGGCTTGTATGAAAGCCCCTGGCTGACCGATGCCGGCGTCGCCCACCTTGCCGGGCTGCCATTGCGGGACCTGACGCTCGAAGCGGGTCCGGGGGAATCGCGGCTCACGTCAGCCATGGTGCCGGTGCTGGAGCGCTTGCCACTGGAGAGGTTGTCGTTGCGTAATGGCTCGCAGATCTGCGCGGGTGGATGGGACCGCCTGGCCAGGCTGCCGGCTCATGTCATCGGCCCGGGCATTTGATGCTCGCCGCGCTAGTTTCGTCCTGATGGAAATCGCCCCCGGGCTGTGGAGCAGGCTTGCTTGCACAGCCCGGGGGCGCTCATGAACGGCCAGTTTTTTTACCAGTTGTAGCTCAGCTTTGCGGTGATTTCGCGGCCCGGGTTGTAGTAGTTCGCGGTACCTGAGCCAACCACATGTTGCTCATCCAGCAGGTTGCTGACGTTGATCGCCAGGTCTGTGCCTTTGAAGAGGTTGTAGTTGAAGGCCGCATCGAAGAGCGTCGTGCCATCGCTGGTTCCGGTGTTGGCCGCATCGAAGTAGTAGGAACCGACATACCGTGCACCCAGGCCGACGCTGACATCGGTGTTGGGTACGTTGTAGTAGGTCCACAGCGAGGCGGAGTGATTCGGCGCCGTGGCGAACTCATTCCCTTTGAGCGAACTTCCGTCGTACAAGGTCCCGCGAATGACTTCGGACTCCATGTAGGAATAGCCACCCACCAGGCTCAGGTTGGAGGTCAACTCGGCCTTGGCTTCCAGGTCCAGGCCGCGCACGCGCGATTCGCCGACGGTCTGTTGTTCGATCACACCGCTGGGCAGTACGACGGCGATGCTGACATTTTCCTGGGTCAGGTCGTAGACGGCCGCCGAGAACAGCGCGTCCATGCCCATGGGCGCATATTTCACACCCACTTCGTATTGCCTGCCCGTCTTCGGAACGACGCCGACGGTGGGCGGCGAGACCGATTCCACCATGCTGACGTAAGTGGACACTTCGTCGTTGACGATATAGGTCAGTGCGCCGCGATAGGACGTTTCCGAGAAGTTATCCGACTCTTTTACGTTATTGATGTCGGTATTGGAGAGATCCAGCGAGTCGTTGCGCACACCGGCAGTGACGATAAAGCGCTCATAGAAGGACAGGTTCTGCTGCAGGAACACGGCCTTGGTTTCAGTATCGAGCTTGTTATTGCTGTAGGGCGCCACACCGCCTGGCACGCCGGTGAATACCGGGTTGGCCAGGTCGATGGATCCTGTCGTGGCATACACCGAGCGTTCCTCGGTCGAGGAGTCGCCATACTCCACACCCACCAGCGTGCTGCTGTCGATATTCTCGAAGCGGGCATCGTATTGCAGCATCAGGTTGCCGTTCAGTTGCTCGGCATCGCTGTCGGTGCCGAAGATATAGCGCGGGACGGTGGTGCCGGTGCGGGTAGGGGAGTCGCTGAGGAACACATAGCCGAAATCATCGATCAGTTCGCTGTAGCGCAGGTTGCTGCGCAGCACGAACCCATTGTCGAAATCATGGCTGAACGTGCCGCTGATATTGGTGCGTTCCACATCGTGGAAGTTGTAGCTGGGCTCGCCGTAGAACTTGTCGCGATCGTATTCCTTGTCCAGCGGATAACCGCCGCTGTTGGGCGAGCTTTGAGTCTTGAGGTAGTCCACGATCACGGACGCCGAGGTGAACTCCGTGGGGGCCCAGGTCAGGCCGCCCATCAGGAACTTGTTGTCGTCCTGCGAATGGTCGTACTCGCGGTCACTGTCTTGCATCTTTGCCGTGAAGCGACCGGCCAGGGTTTGCTCTTCGTTCAGCGAGTCCCCGACATCGATGCCGGATTCGAGATGGTCGAAAGAACCGTAGGTGACGTAGCCCTGGCCGAACTTGTCGAAGCGGGGCTTCTTGCTCACAAAGTTCACCGAGCCGCCCGGGTCGGCCGGGCCGAACAGTGTGGAGTTGGCCCCGCGTATCACCTCGACGCGCTCATAGGCGAATGGCTCCTCGCGCACACCGCGCATCGAACCCAGGGTCAGGCCGTCCCGATAGGTCGTGGCTTGAAAGCCGCGGATCTGGAAGTAATCGTTGCGGTCGTCGGTGCCGTAATAGTCGGTAATGACCCCCGGCGTGTATTGCAGGAGTTCTTCCGTGGTGCTGACGCTGCGTTGCTTCATTTCCTTGTCGGTCACCACGGACACCGAGGCGGGCGTGTTGAGGATGCTGGTGGCCACCTTGCCGCCAACCCAGAGTTCCTGGGCGACCACGGAATTGGCGTCTTCGGTGCCATCGACCCTGGCCTTGGCGTTGACGAGGATGGGCGCCAGGCGGAAGGCCTCGAGGTCGCCGTCCGCCTTGGCTTGTGGCGTCAGCAAGTAGGCGTTCGGACCTTGCTGCTGTATCTCGATGTCGCTCCCCTGCAACAACGACGATAGGGCCGTGGATGTATCGAGCGTGCCGCTCACGCCTTGGGTATTGCGGTTCGCCACGCTTGACGCATCGAAGGAAAGGCTGATGCCAGCCTCGCGCGCGAAGCGGTCGAGCGCTGGTGCCAACGGGCCGGCCGGGATGTTCCACTGATGAACCTGTTGGGCCTGGTCGACGGTCGAAGTCTGCGCCATGGACGGTAGCGCGTAGCTGCTCACGATGACGCCGAGGACCGCACCCTGTAAGGCACGATTCAGTAGATGACGCTGTGGAACCGGGGACGAACTCATTTACTCGCTCCGTTAAAGGGAATCGGCAGATAGGCCTGTATTTCGGCCTTTCTTACATGCCGAACGAGAATGAGAAATCACCTCATTTTTATTTGATATTTTTGTGCGACAAAAAAACACTCAGTCTTTTCAGACAGGGCCTAGCTGGCGGCGCTCAACGTCACCCAGTATTGGGTTCGATATTCGATTTGTAAGTGCAGTGACTGCGCCACCAATGCCAGTACCTGATCGGTGTCGGCAAGCTGAAAGGTCCCGGAAACGCGCAGGCCCGAGACCTCTTCGGCGCAGCGCAACAGGCCGGGGCGATAGCGCGACAGGGCCCCGATGAAATCACCGAGGCGCATATTGCGTGCGCTGATCACCCCGTCGCTCCAGCTCCATAGATCCAGGCCGTCATCCTTGAACTCACGAACGCCATCCGAGGTGAACAGCCGCTGGCTTCCGGCCTGGACGGTGTCGTTGACCGCAACGGGTTGGCTGGCCCCGGGAAACACGGTGACTGTGCCGCTCTGCACCGCGATGAGCGTCCCGTCGTCACGCTCGTACGTCAGGAACCGGGCATTCAGGGTGCGTATCATCCCGTCCCGTGTCTGCACCCAGAACGGACGCGGTGAATCCGCGCCTGAGTCCGCGCCAGTGTTCACGATGATTTCGCCGCGCCGCAGCACGAGCAGGCGCCGCTGTGGGTTGAAATAGCTGTCGACCGCGCTGTCGCTGTTGAGCTGGACAAGGCTGCCATCATCGAGCTGGAAGCGCTTGCGCTCCCCGGTCTTGCTGTGTTGCTGGGCAAGCATGGCCGGCAGCGGCGTGTAGTCGCGGCCCAGCCAGGCCGCGCCACCCACGGTGGCCAAGGTACCCAGCAGCTTCAGGGCCTTGCGCCGATGCATGCCCGAGCGGCTGCCCTTGAGGGTATGCCGGGCCAGGTCGGAGGGAATGCCCGCGAAATCGTCGCCCAGGACTTGCACACGCTGCCACGCGAGCAAATGCTCCGGACACCGCTGCAACCAGTGCTCGAAAGTGCGCTGGGTCTGCTCATCGGCGGGATTGAAGCGCAGGCGCACCAGCCAGTGGATCGCCTGGTCGACCACGGCCGGATCCGGCACTCGGGCTTCACTGTTCGGCATAGCGCAAGCGATAGCAGTGTTGCAGGGCCTTGGCCAGGTCGCGTTCGACCGTAGAGCGGGAAACGCACAACTTGTCAGCTATTTGCTGGCAGGTCAGGCCGTCGAGCTGGGCCAGCAGGAATGCCTCGCGCACCCTCGGCTTGAGCAGGTCGAGCAGGCGGTCTATCCGTTCCAGGCTGTCGAGAATCAGCAACCGTTCTTCTTCAGACGGGATTTGCTGGGAAGGGAGCAGCGCAAGGCTTTCGAGGTAGGCCCGTTCGAGTTCGCGACGGCGATACCGATCGATCATCAGTCCACGTGCGATGCTGCTCAGATAAGCCCGGGGTTCGCGCAAAGGACTCAATTGACGCGATTTGAGCAGCCGTACGAAGGTGTCCTGCGCCAGGTCCGCAGCGCTTTCGCGGCAACCGATGCGCCGGCTCAGCCAGCTGTGCAACCAGGAGTGGTGGCTGCTATAGAGCAGCGCGAGATCGGCATTGCCCAGTGTGTCGTTGCTGCGCATCAGCATCCCGGAAACAGACATAATTGATAATGAATCGCATTATATTCAGACAGATCACGCCAGGGCAAATGTGCGCGAGCGGCCCAGGTCAACGGCCCGGGCATTGACGTCCGTCACGCCAGTCCGGCCCTGATAGGAATAGGCAAGGCTGCAAGGCAAACCGGCATAGGTGCCGCGGTTTCCCATCGATACCATGGCCTCGTCCCCACCTTATCGGAGGCTCGCCATGAGCAGCAGGAAAACCCTATTCATCACCGGCGTCAGCAGTGGCCTGGGCAATGCCCTGGCGCGGGAGGCACTTGCGGCGGGCCACCGGGTGATCGGCACCGTGCGCAGTGACGCGGCGTTGCAGGCCTTCGAGGCACTGGCGCCGGATCGTGCCCACGGGGTCATCCTGGATGTCACTGAGTTCGACCGGATCGACAGCGTGGTCGCCGCCACACAAGCCAGTCATGGCCCGGTGGACGTACTGGTGAACAATGCCGGTTATGGCCACGAGGGGATCTTCGAAGAGTCACCGTTGCAAGAGATGCGCCGCCAGTTCGACGTCAACGTGTTCGGCGCGGTGGCGGTGACCAAGGCGTTCGTGCCGTATTTTCGCGAGCGCCGCGCCGGTCATATCCTCAATATCACCTCCATGGGGGGCACCATCACCATGCCGGGCATTTCTTACTACTGCGCGAGCAAGTTTGCGCTGGAAGGGATCTCCGATACGCTGAGCAAGGAGTTGCTGCCGTTCGGGATCTTCGTCACGGCGGTGGCTCCCGGCTCGTTTCGCACCGACTGGGCGGGTCGCTCCATGCAACGTACCCCGCGCAGCATTGCCGACTACGACGCCAGCTTCGACCCGGTTCGTAAAGCGCGGGAAGAGAAAAGCGGCAAGCAGCTCGGCGACCCCCGCAAGGCCGCCCAGGCGATGCTGCAGCTGATCGCCAGCGCGACGCCACCGGCCCACCTGCTGCTGGGCAGTGACGCACTGAGCCTGGTACGCGAAAAACTGAGCCGCACCGCCCGCGAGATCGATCAATGGGAAACACTGAGCCGTTCCACCGACGGTTGAGCGCCAAGCAAGAGGACACCCATGACTCAGGCCGACCCCCGCACCGCATGCATGGTGCAGTTGCTGGAACAACTTGCCCCGGTGGAGGGCTACAACCTCAGCGCGCTGGAGGACATCCGCTTCCTGCGTTCGAACCGCCCCCTGACCCGCACGCCGGTGCTGTACGACCCCGGCATCGTGATCCTGTGCCAGGGCCGCAAGCGCGGCTACCTGGGCGAAGACGTCTATGTCTACGATGCCCAGCATTATCTGGTGGTGTCCGTGCCAGTGCCTTTCACCATGGAGACCGACGCCAGCGAGACAGAGCCCATGCTGGCCATCTACATGCGCCTGGATTTTCAGGTGGCCAGCGAGTTGCTGCTGCAGGTGGACGAGGTCCTCGGCCCCAGCGATGCCCCGCCCAAAGGCATGTACGCCTCGCCCATGGACGACTCACTGCGCGCCTCGACCCTGCGCTTTCTCCAAGCCATGAGCGACCCCGGCGAAGCGCAGATACTCGGCCCTGCCCTGAGGCGCGAAATCTACTACCGCATCCTCACCGGCGAGCAGGGCGGCTCAATGCGCGCCGCCCTGCGCCGCCAGGGACATTTCGGCCAGATCACCCGTGCGATCCGCAAGATCCACAGCGGTTACCAAAAGCGACTGGACGTCGAATCCCTCGCCCAGGAAGCGGGCATGAGCATACCCAACTTCCACCTGCACTTTCGCAGCGTGACCGACACCTCGCCCATGCAATACGTGAAATCGACGCGCCTGCACCAGGCGCGCCTGCTGATGCTGCGCAACACCATGAACATCTCTGCCGCGGCATTCAGCGTCGGCTACGAAAGCGCCTCGCAGTTCAGCCGCGAGTTCAAACGCTTCTTCGGCCGCACCCCCCAGGCCGAGATCGAGTGGATGAAGGCGACTTATGCGTTACCCGCGCCTGCCACGCCGTCTGTCTATGTGTCATCGCATTAGCCACGTGACGACGTGGGGAAATCCTGCCCCTGTCATTGCATAAGGACGTTGCGCCACTTTTTGGGCGATAGTCCAGGCATGCCCTGAAAATGTGGAATGAAGCGAGGGCATGCGCGAAGCCACCCCCAAGGGAAATCTGGCCAATCTGGCGATCGGGGCCAACGAGCCTCAAAGGGGAATGTGAGTGGTCGACAAGACCTGGCGCAACCCCATGAACGAGCGAATCTGGCGAACTCCGGGCAGGTAGAGCAGTTGCTCCGCGTGGAGCCGGTTGAAGCTGTTGCTGTCCTTGGTTCGTATCAACATGAAGTAGTCGAACTCTCCCGTCACCACATGGCATTCCATGCAGCCGGACACTTTCTGCGCGGCCGCCTCGAATGCGGCGAAGGACTCCGGCGTGGAGCGATCCAGCACCACCCCGATCAAGACCACCATCCCCGCCTCCAGCGCTTCATTGTCCAGCAGTGCGACGATGTGCTTGATCAGGCCGGCCTGCTTGAGCCGTTCGACACGTCGCAGGCAGGCCGGCGCGCTCAGTTTGACCTTCTCGGCCAGCGCCACGTTGGAGATGGAGGCATCTCGCTGCAGGGCCTTGAGAATGGCGCGGTCGGTTCGATCCAGCGGCTGTGGCGTTGACGCTGTTTCGCTCGGCTTCTTGCGAGTATTTGTTGCGCTCATATGGGTTTATACGCAGTAAAAGTGTGTTTGATGGTTTTATCTAAAAATTATGTTTCTTTAATTGCTAATAATTTGCAATACATATTTTTTGATTTCTTCTTAGTATTGAACTCATCGAAGCCCCCGTGAAAGAGCCTGGAATGCAGCCCTTTGCTTCTCGGCCTGGCGCTTGGATATTCAATCATCGAGGAGCAGAGTCATGAACCTGAATCGTTTTAAACGTTATCCGTTGACCTTCGGTCCATCTCCCATCACGCCCTTGAAGCGCCTGAGTGAACATCTGGGGGGCAAGGTCCAGCTGTATGCCAAGCGTGAAGATTGCAACAGTGGCCTGGCCTTCGGCGGGAACAAGACCCGCAAGCTCGAATACCTGATTCCCGAAGCGATCGAGCAAGGCTGCGATACCCTGGTCTCCATCGGTGGCATCCAGTCGAACCAGACCCGCCAGGTGGCGGCGGTGGCCGCGCACCTGGGCATGAAGTGCGTGCTGGTGCAGGAAAACTGGGTCAACTACTCCGATGCCGTGTATGACCGGGTGGGCAACATCGAGATGTCTCGCATCATGGGGGCGGAGGTACGACTGGACGCCGCGGGGTTCGACATCGGTATCCGGCCAAGCTGGGAGAAGGCCATGGACGACGTGGTGTCGCGCGGCGGCAAGCCGTTCCCGATCCCGGCGGGTTGTTCCGAGCATCCCTATGGCGGCCTCGGGTTCGTCGGCTTTGCCGAAGAAGTGCGAGAGCAGGAAAAACAGCTGGGCTTCACGTTCGACTACATCGTGGTCTGTTCCGTGACCGGCAGTACCCAGGCCGGCATGGTGGTCGGTTTCGCCGCGGACGGCCGTTCGAAGCAAGTGATCGGCATCGATGCCTCGGCCAAGCCAGAGAAAACCAAGGCACAGATCCTGCGTATCGCCCGGCATACCGCGGAACTGGTGGAGCTGGGCCGCGAAATCACCGAGGAGGACGTGGTGCTCGACACTCGGTTCGCCTATCCGGAATACGGCTTGCCCAACGACGGCACGCTGGAAGCCATTCGCCTGTGCGGCAGCCTGGAAGGTGTGCTGACCGATCCGGTGTACGAAGGTAAATCCATGCACGGGATGATTGAAATGGTCCGCCGTGGCGAGTTCCCCGAAGGCTCGAAAGTGCTCTACGCGCACCTGGGCGGAGCGCCTGCCCTGAACGCCTACAGCTTCCTGTTCCGCAACGGCTGATTCACACCAGACCTGTAGGCGAGCGCTTGCTCACGAGGCGGTGGGGCAGTCGGCATGCATGTTGAATGTCACGGCCTCATCGCCGGATCGTCGCTCGGAGCGAGCCGCTGCAACCCAACCGCCGGGAGTACCGCCATGCATGCGATATCGCAATCCGCAGTCTGGATCAAGGAACCTTCGGCGGATGCCGGAGTGGTCATCGTGACCAGCGCCGCGTTGCCCAAGTACATGATCGACAAGCTGCACGTGACGATAGATGACTGGGACCAGGTGGCCTACCTGGCCGTCCAGCAGTCGGAGGCGCTGAAGGTCGACTGGTTGCGGGTCGGGTCCAGTGCGCAGCCGTCTGCCGGAGGCGACGCGTGTTATGCCAGCCAACTGTTGCGCGGCGTTCCCCACGACAGCTTTCTGCTGGAAGTCGGCACGGTGCCAGGCCTGACCTGGCTGGGATCGGTCTGCGGCCATCCGCTGCGCGTCGTCGAACTTGGAACAATCGCTTCATCCACTGCGGCGATGGATCGACAGGTGGAAGAGGTGTTATCGGCGACCCGGCGTCTGGCCAAAAGCGTGCTGCAGGCGCGCGGCGTCATTTAACCCAGCCCTCGTCAATTCGCCTGTGCAAACCAGTAAGGCAACGCTTATGAGCCGAACCGCCCATGCGCGCATCCACGCAATGAGATGGATGCGCGAGCCTTCCAGTCGTACGCGTATCGTGGTCATCGTGAGCGGACTCGATAGCGATCACATTGACTTGATCCATCAGGGGTTCAGCTGTTTCGACAATGTGGCGCTGATCCATGTCGATACGGTGAACACCGCGCCTGGCAAGCTCGTCGAAGGGTACGTGGCCAAGCGTGACTACCGTTTCGTGGTGCTCGGTGAACTCGATGAGCACGTCTTGCACGACCTTTCCATCGCTCAGCCATGCCTCTACCCGGTCGCCCCAGACGAGACGAGCGAGCGCTCCATCATGGCGGCGGTAGAGCAAGTCAAAAACCTCGCCCGAGGCAGTCATTCGCGCCACCTCGAAGCGATACCCGACATCAGCAGGAGTTGCCCATGAAGCTGTCCAATCCCCATGCCCAATGGCCGGCCCGGGCTGTCGAGGATGAAGAAATGGCCGAGTGGCGCGAGGCCTTGCTGTCGGTCGCCGCCCACGGCGGCACGGACCGGGCCAAACAGATCCTCGACATGCTGCTGGCCGTGGCAAGCACTGCGGACATCGGCTGGCGGCCCAGCCATGGCACTGCCTACATCAATACCATCGGCGTCGAGCGGCAACCGGTGTTTCCCGGAGACCTGGCGATCGAGGAACGCCTGGCATCCATCATGCGCTGGAATGCCCTGGCGATGGTTGCCCGGGCCAATCACGCCTATGGCGAATTGGGTGGACACATCGCCAGTTATGCCAGTGCGGCGGATCTGTTCGAAGTGGGCTTCAACCATTTCTTCAAGGCGCGCACCCCGACCGACGGCGGTGACCTGGTCTTCTACCAACCGCACTCGGCGCCAGGCGTCTATGCCCGGGCGTTCCTCGAGGGACGCCTGGAAGAAAAGGATCTGCAGCACTATCGACAAGAGATCGGCGCACGCGCCAATGGCGCCCGGGGGTTGTCGAGTTATCCGCATCCCTGGTTGATGCCGGACTTCTGGCAGTTCCCGACGGGCTCCATGGGGATCGGTCCGATCAGCTCGATCTACCAGGCGCGTTTCATGCGGTACCTGGAGCACCGCGGCCTGCAAAAGACCTCGGGGCGTACCGTCTGGGGCGTGTTTGGCGACGGTGAAATGGATGAGCCGGAAAGTATGTCGGCGCTGACCCTGGCGGCGCGCGAAGGGCTGGATAACCTGGTCTGGGTGGTCAACTGCAACCTCCAGCGCCTGGACGGCCCGGTGCGTGGCAACGGTCGCATCATCGACGAGCTCGAGGCGTTGTTCGGCGGTGCGGGCTGGAACGTGATCAAACTGGTCTGGGGCTCCGACTGGGACAGGTTGTTTGCCCGGGACAAGGACGGCGCGTTGGTCCGGGCCTTGTCGGCCACGGTCGATGGCCAGTTCCAGACGTTCGCGGCCAAGGATGGGCGCTTCAACCGTGAGCATTTCTTCGGTCAGGACGAAGCCCTGGCGGACTTGGCCCAAGGCCTGACCGACGAGCAGATCGACCGCCTCAAGCGCGGTGGTCATGACCTGGTGAAGATCTTTGCCGCGTATCAAAGCGCGATGCTCGAGGGCAAGAAACCGACGGTCATCCTGGCCCAGACCAAGAAGGGCTTCGGCATGGGCGACGCCGGACAGGGCAAGATGACCGTACACCAGCAGAAGAAACTCGACAGTGAGGCGTTGATCGCGTTCCGCAACCGTTTCAACCTGCCATTGACCGATGAGCAGGCCACCTCCCTGAGCTTCTTCAAACCGAGCGACGACAGCGCGGAAATGCGCTACCTGCATGCACGTCGCCGGGCGTTGGGCGGCTACATGCCGGCACGACCTTCGGCCTGCGAGTCATTGGCCGTGCCCGCTGTAGAGCATTACGCCGGGTTCGCCATCGCCGCCCAGGGCAAGGAAATGTCCACCACCATGGCCTTCGTGCGGATGCTCAGCGGCTTGCTCCGGGACAAGCAACTGGGGCCGCGCATCGTACCGATCGTGGCGGATGAAGCGCGTACCTTCGGCATGGCCAGCCTGTTCAAGCAGATCGGCATCTACTCCAGCGTGGGGCAACGTTACGAGCCGGAGGACATCGGTTCGATCCTCAGTTATCGAGAAGCCCTGGACGGGCAGATTCTCGAAGAGGGCATCAGCGAGGCCGGCGCCATCAGCTCCTGGGTCGCCGCCGCGACCAGCTACTCGGTGCATGGCCTGCCAATGCTGCCGTTCTACATCTACTACTCGATGTTCGGCTTCCAGCGCATCGGCGACCTGATCTGGGCGGCGGCGGATCAACGGGCCCGCGGGTTCCTGCTCGGTGCCACCGCGGGCCGCACGACATTGGGTGGCGAAGGCCTGCAGCACCAGGACGGCAACAGTCACCTGATGGCGGCGATGGTTCCCAATTGTCGGGCTTACGATCCGGCATTCGCCGGCGAGTTCGCGGTGATCCTGGATCACGGCATGCGCCAGATGCTGGAGCTCCAGGTGGACGAGTTCTACTACGTTACCCTGATGAACGAGAACTACCCGCAGCCCAGCCTTCCCGAAGGTGTCGAACAGGCCATTATCCAGGGCATGTATCGGTTTGCCCGGCAAGAAGTCGAGGGGGCGCGTGGACGTGTCCAGTTGCTGGGTTCCGGCGCCATCCTGGGCGAAGTGATCGCCGCCGCCGAGTTGCTGGCCAGCGATTGGGGGATCGACAGTCAGGTCTGGAGCGTGACCAGCTTTACCGAATTGGCACGTGATGCACGGGAAGTGGAGCGCTGGAATCGACTGCATCCCGGACAGCCTGCCAAGCGCAGTCATGTCCAGGAATGCCTTAACGACTCGGCGCCCATCATTGCCTGTACCGATTACGTACGGGCCTTGCCCCAGTTGATCGCCAGTTATCTCGATGGCCATTACACGGTGCTCGGTACCGACGGGTTTGGCCGCAGCGATACCCGCAGCCAACTGCGCAGGTTCTTCGAAGTGGACCGGCACCAGATCGTCCTGAGTGCGCTGACCTCGCTGGTGCAAGAGGGGAGGCTGCAGGCCGGCGTCTGTGCCGAGGCCATTGAGCGCTACGCCATTGACGTTGACGCCATGGCCCCTTGGGACGCTTGAGGCTGGCTTGCCCCTTGTGGGAGCGAGGTTGCTCGCGAAGGCGGTGGTTCAGCTATATGGAGGTTGGAGGTGTGTCCTGCTCTTGTTGCTTTGGACCTTGATCTCGACGCCCCGTTATTTCAACTGCTCTGGCCAACAGCCAGGATGGTCGCCACCAAGGCCTGGGCGCGAGGCACCAGCGTATCCAGCTCCAGGTATTCACGATCGGTGTGGACCTTGCCTCCCACCGGGCCGAGGCCGCACAGGGTTGGGATGCCCAGGCTGGCGGTGAATCCGGAGTCGGCGCAACCGCCGGTGAATTCGCCTTCGACGCTGAAACCCAGCGCCAGGGCTTTTTGTTGGTAGATCTGCAACAGCCGTTCGCTGTGACGGGCCTCCATCGGCAGAAAGGTTGTCGCCTCCTTGAGGATGGCGTGGGTACCGATCAGTTCTTCTTCGGCGACGATGGCCAGGATCGCGGTAAGGATCCGGTCCCAGTGCTTGAGTTCGATGAAGCGCACATCCAGCCGCGCCGAGGCGCTCGGAGCAACGGTGTTGCTGGACGTTCCCCCGGATATCAAGCCGACGTTCGTGGTGATGCCTGCCGAGTAGTCGGTCAAGGCATGGAGCTTGACGAGCTTGCGTGCCAGGGCCTCGATGGCGCTGGCGCCGTCGGCATGGTTGACCCCGGCATGCGCCGCGCGGCCGCTGACTTCGATGATCAGCGTGGCACCGCCTTTGCGTGCGCTGACCACGTTGCCGCTGGCCCGACCGGGTTCGGTATTGAGCACGGCGCGGGCGGCACGGGCGGCGTTTTCAATATGGGTTCTGGCGCTGCCGGAGCCGATTTCTTCGTCACCGGTGTACAGGACCTGCACCGGATAGGGCAAGGGGCCGGCACGCTTGAGTGCCTTGAGGGCGAAGCAATTGAGCACCAGGCCACCTTTCATGTCGGCGACGCCGGGGCCAAAGGCGAGATTGCCATCGCAGCTGTAGCCGCGCGCCGTGGTGGTGCCTTTGGGGAACACCGTGTCGCGATGGCCCAGCAGCAACACCGGCTTTCCAGGTTCGCCTGGCACTTCGGCGAGCATTACGTCGCCAAAGCCTTCCACCGGCATGCGCTTGAGCAGGATGCCGTCGGCCTCCAGCTCTGCCGCGAGCAGCGCGCCCACGGCGTCGACCCCCGCCTTGTCATAGCTGTTGGAGTCGGTGTCGACGATACGCTGCAGCAGCGTTTCCATGGCTTGGCGCTGGTCGGCAAGCCAGTCCAGCGCCTGTTGTGGCGTGGCGCTCATTGCATTTGCTCCCGCAACTGATGCGCCTGGGTCAGGCGTGCCGCATCGTTGCCCAGGTCCCAGAACAACCCCGCCATGATCTGCAGGCTTTCCTTGACCACCGGTGCCAGCAAGTGCTCGTTCGGCGCATGCTGCGAGCAGGCCGGGTACGAATGCGGCACCCACAAGGTGGGCAGGCCGAGCACGTCGGCGAACACATCGTTGGGCAGCGAACCGCCGAGGTTGGGCAGCAGCGCGGGTTTTTTGCCGGTGGTCTGGGCCAAGGAGCTCAGCGCCCAATCGACCCATGGGCTTTGCGGGTCCAGCCGAGTGGCGTGCATCACCTCGACGTGGCTTTGCTTGACCTCGACATTGCTGAAACCATGGGCATCCAGGTGGGCACGCACCGCCGGGATGAAGGTCGTGTAGTCGCTGTCCACCACAAAGCGGATGTGGCAGTGGGCGTTGGCCTTGCCGGGGATCGCGTGTACGGGGGCGTCCGGGTTGCCGGTCTTGAAGGCGATGACGTCGAGGGTGTTCCAGCCGAACACCTTTTCGCTCAGGGAGAGCTCGGGGTTGCCCCAGTTGGCGTCGATGTCCGGATCGCCCGGTCCGCCACCGACGTCAATATCGGCCAGCGCCTGACGAACCGGCTCGGGCAGTGATTCAGGCATCAGGCCCGCCACTTTCACCCGACCGTGTTCATCCACCATGCTCGCGATGGCATTGGCCAGGATGATCCCGGGGTTGGCCAGCAACCCGCCCCAGTTGCCAGAGTGATGAGCGCCTTCGCGCAGATTGACCACCAGCTCGAAGTTGAACACCCCCCGTGAGCCGAGAAAAATCGTCGGTCGTGACGCCGCCAGGCGCGGGCCGTCCGAGGCGATGAAAATATCCGCGGCGAGCTCTTCGCTGTGCGCGGCACAGAATGCATTCAAGCCCGGCGAGCCTTCTTCTTCGCCCATTTCCAGCAGCAGCTTGACGTTGAACCCCAGCTTGCCGTCGCGAGCCTTGAGGGTTTGCTCCAGCGCGGTCAGGTTGATCAGGTGCTGGCCTTTGTTATCCGCCGTGCCGCGGCCGTACCAGCGATCGCCTTCGGCAATGACCTGCCACGGCGACAGGCCTTCACGCCATTGCGCTTCATAGCCGCGTACCACATCACCGTGGCCGTAGCTGAGCACGGTCGGCAGTTGCGGCTGCTCGATGCGCGTGGCGATCATGAACGGGCCGCGCCCTGCCACCGGGTTGTCATAGACGGCGACGCTGAAGCCCATCGCCTCGACATGCGGGGTGATGAACTCATGGAGATAGCGATACAACTCGGGTTGGCTGTCCGCTGCCTGGCTTTCAGTGTGCAAGGCGACGCTGCGTTCGAGCAGGTTGAAAAATGCGCCGTTATCGAATTGCGCTGTGGTGTTGCTGATGGCCAGTGAACGACTCATGAGTGGACAAGCTCCAGGGTTTGGGCGGGACTGTCGTGAAGGTGGCAACGCACGTTGCCGCCGATAATCGGATCATTGGCCGGGTAGGCCGTCTTGCAGGGGGCGAAGCAGCTCGGACAGCGCGGATGGAAGGCGCAGCCGGAGGGCGGTGACATCGGATTGGGAAAGGAACCGCCCAGGCCGATCTCGGGAATGCCCAGGCGCGGATCGGGCGTGAGCACCGAATCCAGCAAGGCGCGGGTATACGGGTGGCCGGGTTTGGCGAATAACGCTTCGCGGGTGCGTTCCTCGACGATACGCCCCAGGTACATCACCGCTACCCGGTCGGCGAGGTGTTCGATGACCGCCAGGTTATGGCTGATCAAAAGATAGGTCAGGCCGAATTCGCGCTTGAGGTCTTGCAGCAGGTTGAGAATCTGCGCCTGCACCGAAACGTCCAGTGCCGAGGTGGGTTCGTCGCAGATCAACACGTCAGGGCGCATGATCAATGCCCGGGCAATGGCCACCCGTTGCCGTTGGCCGCCGGACAGTTGGCTCGGATAGCTGTCGATGACCCGCTTGGGCAGGCCGACCACATCGAGCATCGCTTCGGTTTTCTTGCGTCGCTCGGCGGGGCTGCCGATGTCGTGCACGATCAGCGGCAGGGTCACGATTTCACGCAGCGTCTTGCGAGGGTTCAGCGAGGAGTATGGGTCCTGGAATATCGGCTGGATGTGCCGGGACATTTCCTTGCGATCCGTCGCCGCCAGGTGCTTGCCACCCACCAGCACATCGCCGCTGGTGGGTGGCAACAGACCCAGCAGCATCTTGGCCAGGGTACTTTTTCCGCAACCGGACTCGCCTACCAGGCCAAGGGTCTCGCCTCGCATCAGCCGCAGGGAAACGCCATCGACGGCCTTCAGAGTGGCGGCGGGTTTGAACAAGCCCTTGTTGATCCGGAATTCGCGACGGATGTCGCACAGCTCCAATGCGATGTCTTTTTTCATGACCGAGCCCTCTCTTGAAGGCGAATCGGCGCCGGGGCCGGTGCGGCGAACAGGCAGCGCGCCATGTGGCCGTCCTGCTCGACTTCGGGAATGTCTTGCGCGCAGGCCGCTATCGCCTGGGCGCAACGATTGCGGAACGCGCACCCTTGCTGCTCGCCCACCAGGCTTGGCACCAGGCCTGGAATCGAACCCAGGGCCTCGCCCGGTCGGGTCCGACCGGGGATTGGAATACTGGTCAGCAGACCACGGGTGTACGGATGCTGTGGGTTTTCGAACAGTTGCCGGGCGGGGGCGGTTTCGACGATTTCCCCGGCATACATCACTGCGACCCGATCGGCGATCCGGGCCACCAGCCCCAGGTCATGGGTGATGAAAATCACCGCCAGGCCGAACTCCTTCTGGATATCGCGGATCAAGCGCAGGATCTGCGCCTGGATGGTCACGTCCAGTGCCGTGGTGGGTTCATCGGCGATGATCAGGTCCGGCTCGCACATCAATGCCATGGCGATGATCACCCGCTGGCGCAAACCGCCAGACAGTTGATGCGGATACTGGCGCAAGCGTTCGGTGGCATTGCTGATACCGACTTTCTCCAGCATCTGCGCGGCGCGAGCCAGGGCATCCTTGTGTGACACCTTGCGATGCTGGGTCAGTACTTCGCTGAGCTGGTCGCCAATGCTGTAGGCCGGGTTCAGCGAGGTCATCGGTTCCTGGAAGATCATCGCCAGACGGTTGCCGCGCAGATCGCACATGCGCCGCTCGCTCTGGCCCAGCATGTCGATGCCGTCCAGCGTCAGTCGGGACGCGGTGCGTCTGGCCTTGCGTGGCAGCAGGTCCATCAGCGCCAGCGAGGTCAGGGATTTACCGCAGCCGGATTCGCCGACGATACACAGCATTTCACCGCGCTCGACTTCGAAATCCAGACCGCGCACGGCATGCAGCATGTCATCCGGTGTCGGGCTGTTGCCCATGGGGATGTCCACGCGCAGGTTTTCAACATGCAGTAGTGCCATGTCCGGACTCCTCTAATCAGTTGCGGCCGTCGGGCAGGATCAGATCGCGCAGGCCGTCGCCGACCAGGTTGATGCCCAGCACCAGAATCATCAGGGCGACGCCGGGAATGGCGATGACCCACGGGGAAAAGAACATGTAGGGCTTGCCTTCGGCGATCATCAGGCCCCAGGACGGCGTCGGCGGCTGCACGCCAACCCCGAGGAACGACAGGGCCGACTCCAGCAGGATCGCGTGGGCCATCTCCAGGGTCGCGACGACGATCAGCGCACCGACCAGATTGGGCAGGATCTCGCTGACCAGGATGCGCAGGGTCGAGCAGCCAAGGGCCTGGGCAGAGGCCACATATTCAGCATCGCGAATCTGTTGCACCGAAGCCCTGACCACCACCGCGAAGCGATCCCATAACAGGCAGCCCAGCAGCACGATGACCACTTTCAGCGAGCCGCCCATCAGCGAGGCCGAGGCCAGCGCGACCATCACCACCGGCATCGCCAGCCGCGTGGTGATCAGGTAGCTGATGAACGCATCGAGCTTGCCGCCGTAGTAACCCGCCAACAGCCCCATCACGGTGCCGATAAAGCCGGAAATCAACGCCGCCGCGATGCCGATGAACAGCGAAATCCGCGCGCCATAGAGCAATCGCGACAGGTAGTCACGGCCCAGCTTGTCGGTGCCGAGGACGTACTCCCAGGTGCCGTTGGCCATCCATACCGGCGGTTTCATGCGCAGCATCACGTCTTGCGCATAAGGGTCGTGGGGGGCCAGCCACGGGGCGAACAGTGCACCGGCGAAGATGATCAGCAACAACACCGCGCCGATGGCAAAGCCACGATGGCGAAAACTCTTGCCAAGGACTCGGCTCAGGCTGCTGGGGGGTGGCAGGTAGTCATTGATCGCGAGGGTCGTGGGGGTGCTCATGTAAGCCTCCTAGCGCACGCGGATGCGCGGGTCGAGCAGTGCGTTGAGCACATCGGCCAGCAAGGTGAGGATGATGTAGATCACCGCAATCAGCAGGACTACGGCCTGTACCACCGGAAAATCGTCACGGGCGATGGCGTCCCAGGCGAGTTGCCCGATGCCTTGCAGGGAGAACACGGTTTCGATCACCACCGAACCGCCGAGCATGAAGCCGAACTCCACCGCCGCCAGCGCGACGACCGGAATCAAGGCGTTGCGCAATGCGTGCTTGAACAGCACGCGGGCAGGGCGCAGGCCCTTGGCGCGGGCGGTGCGGATGTAATCGGAACCGAGCACATCGAGCATGCCGGCGCGGGTCAGGCGCATGATGGCCGGCGTCGCGTAGTAGCCCAGGGCAATGGCCGGCATGACGAAATGCAGCAGGGTCGAGTTGCCGGACACCGGCAACCACTTGAGCGTCACCGCGAACACCACGATCAGCATCAGCGCAAACCAGAAACTGGGCATCGCCTGGCCCAGCACCGCGATGCTCAAAGCCAGTCGGTCAATCCAGGTGTCGCGTTTGACCGCGGCCAGCACCCCCAGTGGAATCGCCACCAGCAAGGCGATGCCCAGGGCCATGGCACCCAACCCGAGGGTAATCGGCAAACGGCTGACGACGAGGTTGTAGACCGATTCCTGAAAGAAAAACGAGTTGCCCAGGTCCAGCCGCAGCAAATCGCCCAGCCAGTTGAAGTACTGGGTCGGCAGCGGTTTGTTCAAGCCGTATTGCACGCGGATCTGTTCGATCTGTTCGCTGGTGGCTTCCGGTCCACCAATGGCCGTGGCCAGGTCGCCGGACAGGTGCAACAGGGAAAAACTGATCACCGACACGGTAATGGCCACGCAAATCGCGATGCCCAGCCGACGCAGAAGGAATCCAAGCATGGCAAGTTTCCTCGTATCCAATGGATGGCATGTGTGAGGAGATGTCCGTGGTGCGAGTCAGTCGCAGCCACGGCACCTCTCGATCAATCCGCCCGGTTGCGGATTACTTCCAGCTGGACTGAACGAAACGCGGCAACTCATCCGGGTATGACGTGAACGCCAGTTCGGAGGTGTAGGCGTAGTTCATCGAGTAGTTGAACAGCGGCGCCCAGTACGCCTGTTCGCTGATACGCTGCAACGCCTTGCGGTAGTTGTCCTTGCGCAGTTGCGGGTCGAGGGCGTTGTCGGCGGTCTGCAGCCAGCCCTGGACTTGTGGATCCTTGATGTTGTCGTCCGGATTGCCCTTGAACCAGGTGCCGGCCGACGCCGAGGTGTCGAGGATCGAAAACGAGCCCCAGGCCTGAAACGACATGGGCACCTTGCCGCCACGTTGCTGATCGCGCAGGGCGGCGTACTTCAAGAAGCGCAGCTTGGCGTTGATACCCACGGCGCGCAGGTTGCCGATGATGGCTTCGACGTAATCACGGTCGCGATAGGCGAAGATTTCGGTCTCGAAGCCATTGGGATAACCGGCTTCGGCAAGCAGCGCCCTGGCCTTGGCCGGGTCGTAGTCGTAGACCGTGGCCGCGGAGGTATCGCAACCGAACTGGCCTGGGTAACAGGCCACCTGCAAGGGCTTGGCTTCGCCCCCCACCAATTGCGTGGCCAGCGCACTGCGGTTGATCGCATGGTTGATGGCCTGGCGCACCTTGAGGTTCTTCATGGGCGAGTTTTCGGTGGAGGTGCCCCGGGCATCGAGAATCAGGAAACCGATGCGCATGGTTTCGCCGCTGGTCACGGTCAGGTTCTGCATGCCCTTGAGGTCGACCGCCTGATCCGGGGTCACGCGCCAGGTCCAGTCGACACCGTCGGTCATCAACTCGGCCAGGCGGGTTTCGGCATCCGGGATCACCCGGAACTTGAGGTGGCCGATATGCGGTTTGCCTTGTGGGCTGTCCGGGAAGTAGTCCTTGTTGATCTCCATGGTCACGCCTTCGCCAGCCACCACCGACACGGCTTTATACGGCCCGGTACCGATTGGCTTGCGACTGAATTCGGCCAGGCCGACCTTCTCGAAATACTGCTTGGGAAACATCGGAACGGCGTTGGACAGGTATTCCAGAGCCGGAGGAAAAGGCTTCTTCAAATACAGGCGGACGCTGTAGTCACCGGTTTTCTCGGCGCTCTTGATCCAGTCGACGTTTTGCACGGTCACGACTTTCGCTTCGGGCGACACCACGTAGTTGAGGGTGAACACCACATCGTCGGCGGTGAAGTCGTCACCGTTGTGAAATTTGACGCCCTTGCGCAGTTCGAAGTCGATGGTGGTGTCGTCGACCTGTTTCCAGCGCGTGGCCAACATGGGTTGGTACTCGCCGCTTTTGGGATCGCGGTAGACCAGGTTGTCCCAGATCAGCCGACCGAGAATCACGCCTTCGCGTAGATCGTTGTGATAGGGGCTGATGTTTTCAGGCTCGCTGTCGGAAGCGTAAACCAGGGTGTCGTTGGCTTTACCGGCATGAGCCGGAAAACTGCTGATGAAGCCCATCAGCGCAATAGTGCAGGCGAAACCTTTGATGCCCATGCCGTCGTCTCCGTTGGCGAGAGTGGTTGAATCAAAGGGCAGCGAATCGCAAAAGCGCAAAGGAGGGTAAAAGGATCAGACTGTATTTTTTTTGATCTGGACTCGAATGTAGGGAAAGGTTATCAATGCCACAAGAATAATATTTCGATACTTCCTTTGCCGAAAAGGCAAACCCTGGAGGCGCCGATGCAGTTGTATGGTGTGCAGTCCACGGCACTGCGCTATTTTCTGGAAGTGGCGCGATGCGGATCGATCAGCGAAGCCTCGGTACGGCTGAACGTCGCGGCGTCAGCGGTGAGCCGGCAGATTTCCAAGCTTGAATTGGCCCTGGATGCCAGCCTGTTCGAGCGTCGTGCCCGGGGCATGGTACTCAGCGAGGCGGGCGCGCGACTGGCGGCTTATGCGCGCAAGTCACAACTGGAGGCCGAGCAGGTGGTGCTGGAAATTACCGAGCTGCACGGCTTGCAACGAGGTCACGTGCACGTGGCCTGCTCGGAAGGATTCGCACTGGAATACATGCCCAGGAGCATCAGTGCATTCAGGCGTGAGTATCAGGGCATCCATTTCACACTGGAGGTCTGTGCGCCTGCGCAGGCGACCGAAAAGGTACGCTCCGGCGAAGCCGACCTGGCGATGACCTTCAGCCTGACGCCACAAAAGGAAATCAAGGTCGAACATGTCCTGAGCGGCGCGATCTTCGCCGTGGTCTCCAATTCTCATCCCTTGGCCGGGCGTGAAGCGGTCAACCTCGCCGAGTTGCAACCCTGGCCCATTGCACTCCCCAAGGCCGACACCACCATACGGCAACTGTTCGACATCTGTTGCGGCGTGCAGGGCTTGTTGTTCGACCCGGTATTGACCACTAACTACGTGGCCTCGCTCTATAGCTTCGTGCGCGAAGAGGGAGGCATCAGCCTCGCCAGTGAAATGACCTTGCACAAGCAAGTGGCCGACAAGGCACTTCAATGCTTGCCGATTCTTGATGAAGGGATGAAGGCACGGCGCATCGAACTGCAGAGCATGGCGGGACGTAATTTACCGGCGGCGGTTTCTGCGTTCAGGGATTTTTTGATTGCGGAGTTGGGGAAGGGGAAGGGTGGTTGAGGAGGTGAGGTTAGTTGATGCTTGGGTGTTGTGGTTGCTCTGGCGTCTAAAGTCAGATTCTGCGTATAGCGCTTAGCGGCACTACGTTCGCCGTGCCGGTTCGGCGAGTCGGCTGCTCTGTAGACTCGGGGCTACAAAGGTCCGACTCGGCCTCACGTTATAGGCTGGGTGCTAGCGCGGATCGACGTTATCCAACGCCCGATTTGCCAACAGCTCGCTCAGCTCAATCACTTGCTGAATGCCCAGCGCAACATATCGGCGCGACCCGTCAAGGTCGAACGCCAGGTCGTTGATCATGGCGTTGGCCGAGGCCAGGTTTTCGCTGAGGTTGGCGAGCAGACTTTCAGTGTCGATGCCGTCGATGACGGTGAAGAGCTGACCGGGTGGGGGGGCGGTTTTGGCGTCGGTTTCTTTCGGTTTCAGATAGAAATCCAGCGCCCGATCGGTCGCCTCTTGGACTTTCTTTGGATCGAGGCCGGCGGAGCTGGGGGCCGTTTGCGGAGGATTGGGTGTGACCTTGAACATGATGGAACTCCTGTACCAGGTTGGGCCACCATGACTTGTCGCTAAGCAAGTTAGGGTGGCGGCTGTACGCAGGTTAGCGAACCGGGGGTACAGGAGCCCGGCAGACCCGAAGATCTCCCGCGCACAGCCACCATTGCAATCATTGCAGACATGAATACCTGCAACGAGATCAGGAGTGCTGATGCGTCCATACCCTTCGGGTCGCTAAACCCGATCACTGATGAGCAGTGATAGGAGCCAAGCTACCGGTGCGGGCCAAGGCGCACAAGCGGGCGGATTCTGTCTTAGTTGTAGGGAAAGGCGCAAGGCGACGTAGCTTCGGGCCTAGGGTTCGGTGTTACGGAGTGTGTATGGCTGTAGGGGGCTGCGCCTAGAGCGCTTTTGAAAATTGCCAGTTCGGTTCTGAGGCAATAACTGACGGATAACTTCTTCATAAGCAGCTTGACCAAGACCAAATGGAAATGCTCCGGGGCGGAGGCCTTGGGCAATATGCTGGATAGCCGTACCCGTCACGCTTAGCTTTAACGCCCTCTCAACGGAGCTGTGTCTGAAACACGCCGTAGGCGTCCGGGCATCCCGTCTTGCGTAGCTAAGCCGTTTGCCATCGTCACCGTCGAGGAGGACGTAATCGTTGGTCGCGGGTTGACTCCCTTTGAGCTGCCACTCGGAGAGGTATAGGGTTTGAGCAGGTGTAAGATTTTTCCTCAGGCACTGATTCGGTATTCCAAGGGTCAGTGTCAAAGGGGCTGGAGGACCGTTTGGATATCCGAATGACTGGAACTCAAAAAATCTCAAAAGATCAGGAGCCGGGGGGGGGAGAGCCCGTAATGGCTTCCAACTAAAGAGCGACCCGTACTTTGACCAGTTCGACGCCGATCTGATCACTACTGCGAAGCAGGTGTTGAGAAGCTAGCCGAACACATTCCGCGCATGCACCAAACTCCATTGCAGACTCTAGACCTCCACGAGCTGTATGACGTTATCCGTGCGGGCCTAGCTTCCTCATGTGAGAACTCCGGCCATAAGAGCCTCGACATCACCCCGCTGGGCTACGAGGAATCTGAACTGACGGTTGGGTTTGCGCGAGCTGCGTTTCCCGATATGAATCGGAGTACGAGCATTGCCGCTACTGCGGGGATGACTAGGTCTACAGAGCATCGGACATCAACGAGCATGGCGAATGTTCAGCACATGACGGCGAGTCGGCGCTTGTTGATGAAGAGAGCGAGGACTATGAATCTCTCGTCGAGTATTACCAAAACCACGACTGAGGCGCTCCCAACGTAGGGCCCTGCCTTTTCGTCAGCAGGTTCTACGTTGCAGGAATTAGAGCCCCTTTTTTGAAGACGCCATCCTATGGATGGCGTTTTTTTGCGCCTAGCCGGGCAATAAGGCACGCGACCAAACTAGACTGCTCTCCAGAGCCTGTTCAGGCGGGCCCTGTGACCGGCATCTGATTAGAGAAGGTGCTTAATCCTGGTCAGCAATGCCTCAGCGATTATTGGAGAGACGCTGTTGCCGATCATCCTGAAGCTGTGCCAAGTCGTTGGATGAAAGATAAAGTCGTCATGAAAACCTTGTAATCGCGCTGCCTCTCTCGGCGTGATCACTCTATCCTCGTCCGGGTGCAGTGGCCGAACCGCCTGATAGGAGCCACGATCACTTCCGGTTCCCGCGCGCAGGGTAGGACAAAGGCCACACCACTCAAGCCGCTTGTGCTTACCAACGGTATCCACGCCCCCTTGGGGAACCGTAGAAAACCGCATTTTAGTCTCTGCCTTGTGCACCGTACGCTGGTGGCCAGTGAACGAACCAGATTTGGCGCGCATGCGCTTTGCGTATTCCGACAGCTTTCGACTTTTCCCGTACACCCACTGACTGCCCCCTCCACCAGCTCCCAAAGGTACGGAGTTTTTCAAGTCGTTGATGGCATCAAGGACCGTAGTAGAGAACGAAGCCGACTCGGTAAGGTAGCCAAGATCGGGAGGGCTGAGCTTTAGTGAGTTGAACCCGAATACGAACACCCTCTTCCGCTTCGTCGGGGCCCCAAAATTAGAGGCATCCAGAATGACCGGGCCAAGGACTTTCCAGTGGCTACCGAGTCGACTCAGCCCTTCATCTAGAACAGGCCTATTCTCAGGGAATGCCAAGCCAGGCACGTTCTCCATGACAAAGAATTTGGGCTGGACCTCCTCGACTATGCGGAAAAAATGGCCCACAAGTGATCGCCTAGGGTCGTCAGGAAGCCGCTTCCCAATGCTACTGAAGGCTTGACAGGGTGGGCCACCTACGATGCCGTCAACACCCTCGGGCATGTAGGGGCGGATATTCTCCCATGTCAACGTCGATACGTCGGCGTGAAGAAAAGGGGTTGTAGGAAAATTGACAGGGAATGAGCTTGAGAGGATCGGGTCGATGTCCACAGCCAAGCAGGTCTTGAAGCCGGCATTTTGGGAGCCGAGCGCTAGCCCGCCGCATCCACTAAAAAGGTCGAGTAGGGTAGGCATAATCAGAAGTCCATTAGCATTGGCACAGCATACGTGATCAGAAGTTTTTTGTCGATCGTGAAGGCTAGCGAAAAGCCAGCAAAGCGGTCATTATCGCCGAAGAGACCGGAGGTACATGATGGCTGAAACGGACGCCCCACAACGCAAGGAAATCAACGCAGAGCCTACGAAAGCGTTCTTCGTAGACATGCTGACCCGCGATATTCCACTTGAACAGGCTGTGCTCGATCTAGTCGACAACTGCGTCGATGGAGCCAAAAGAATAGCCGCAGGCCGGGAAAGCGACGCTACTCGCCCTTACGATGGATGTAAGGTCGAAATCGTGCTTAACAGTCACCAGTTCAGCATTTACGACAATTGTGGCGGATTCGATGTCGAAACTGCTCAGGAGTATGCGTTTCGCTTCGGTAGGCCCGCGGCTGCCACTAGAACTGCACACTCTATCGGCCAATTTGGCGTGGGCATGAAGCGGGCGCTGTTCAAATTCGGACGCCATTTCAGAGTTGAGTCATCGACCTCAGCAGAAACATGGGCTGTAGATGTTGACGTTGAACAGTGGGAGGCTGAGACCGGTGGCTGGAGTTTCCCTTGGGCCGAAGTCCAATCCGACAAAATTGGACAAGACAAGCCTGGGACTGACATCTTAGTAACCAAACTGCGGCGAGAAGTTGCAGCAAAATTTGGTACAACTTACTTCGTCAACTCAATTATAGGTCTAATCAAGTCAAAACACCGGCAATTTATTTCAGACGGCCTAGATATCAAGGTTAACGATACCCGAATCGACGCAACGAATATTTATCTACTTGTTAGCGATGGGTTTACGCCTGGAACCGACATTTTAGAGTTCAGCGAAGATGGCGCCGCTACCGTTACAGCGAAGATCATCGTAGGCTTAGGAAAGTCGTCTCCGAAGGAGGCTGGTTGGAACGTTATATGTAATGGTCGGGTCGTCTTGGAAGCAGACCGCAGGCCGCAAACCGGCTGGGGTTTATTGGAAGAAAATGCAGAGAGGATGATAATCCCCAGCTTCCACAACCAGTTCGCCAGGTTCCGAGGCATAGTTTCATTCGACTCAGATGACTCATCTCGAATTCCTTGGAACACGACCAAAACCGATGTGGACGTAGACAGTAATGTTTGGCGATCAACATTCCAGCGTATGCTGGAAATGATGAGACCGGTAATCGATTTCCTCAACGAGCTGGACGCTGATATTGACGAGAACACCAAAGAGAAGAGCCCTCTTTTGGAACTCATCACCAAAGCAGCCCCCCAAGGCCCGGAGACGTTCCAGAAAAAAGCGGACTTCACCGCACCCAACAGAAGCTCAGTTGCTAGGGGGCCGAAGTTGATCAAAATACAATTCTCTCGAACAGTTGATGACGTTGAGTTCCTACAAGATGCGTTAGGGGTAACATCAGCAAAGGCTGTAGGTGAGACTTGCTTCGACATGGTTCTGACGAGGCAGCGCGACTGATGAGCGGAAGCTTCCGAAAAATCGACTATTCTTTACGGCCAGCTAAACACGCCGAGAGAAAAATGTTAGTTGACGTTCTTCGTCGGCTTACTCCATTCCAAGCAGTGGAGGACTATTGCTATATTGGATTCGGGTCGGTCTGGTTTTCGGATTTCATTTTATTTCACCGCATGCTTGGTATAAATAAAATGATATCTATTGAGCAGGCTGAGGGGGCTCGGGCCCGATTCGAAGAAAATAGGCCGTTCAACATCAATATCGAATTCGGAAATTCATCCACCGTTCTACCTCGGCTAGATTGGTCGGAGCGAGTTATTGCGTGGCTCGATTACGACGATCCTCTAGAGCCAGGAATGCTGCAAGATGTTCGGTCAGTCGCAAACCGGGTCCGTTCTGGCTCGGTTTTAGCCGTATCGGTCCAATGTGTTAAGGCTCCGTCTCTAATCGATTATCAGCGGGATACGGACGAAGGCAAAATGATCGCGATCGAGCGTTTTAGGCAAACATTTGGTCGAGAACGAGTTCCAGATGACGCACGAGACGATGATCTTGCGGGGTGGCCCTATGGGACTCTTAGCCGGAAAATGCTGATAACTGAGATCGAATTGGCTCTAGCCGAACGCAACCTGAGTGCTGGCACGACCCTCCGATTCGAATCAATTTGCGAGATCGAATATCAAGACGATGCTCGAATGTGCACCCTCGTTGGAGCGTTTGTCGACGAGGACGAAATCCATCGACTTGAGGCATGTGCTTTTGAGCGGCTCGACTTCATGCCGGCAACGCAAAAACCTATTCGAATTGAAATGCCGAAGTTGACAATTCGAGAGCTTCGAAAAATTGAGCAACAGCTTCCTAAACCTGTAGACCGAGAGCTGGACCTGGGCTCAATACCCGCATCCGACGCGGAGAAATTTTGCCGGATGTACAGATATCTTCCGAACTTTGCAGTAATGGAAATCTGAATAGATTGTAGCAGGCAAGGATAGTCCTCGCCTCATTCAACCTCATTCAAAGCTACAAACCCGCCTCGCTCAGCAGCGACGACGGATTGCATCCCAAGGCCGTCGAAATTTTCACGATGTTCAAGAACGTCACGTTGTAGTGGTCAACTAATCCCGGACACGACGTTAAGTTTTTCCTCGGCCCGCGCTGGTGCCAACCCATCGTTGAATTGATGAGGCCGAATCCAGTTGTACCGATGCATTAAAAAATGGTTTCGCGCAGCTTTTCAAGGCCCGAGCGGCTCTTATCAAAGCAGTGCTGCAGAGAGATGTGGCTGATCAGGTACTTCTTGGGGGCATGTGTCGGCATTTGTGGGTCTCTGTGTGTAAGCCGACACAGATTTAATACCCCTGACAGACCGCTGTGGCGCGATTTCAAACCGGAAAAGCGTCGGAAAGCGCTTTGCCTGATGTGAGGTAAAGATGGCAGTCGCGGATGGGCTTCGCGGGAAGGGAGGCTGTCATAAAGCTGGCATTACCCAACCAAAACGGCCCTAAGAGACACAAAAAAGGCACTGTAGCTATTCGCTAAGTGCCTGATTTATAAAGCTAAATTGGTGGAGCCGGGGGGATTTGAACCCCCGTCCGCCAGTACTCCGCTGTCGGTACTACATGCGTAGCCGTGTCTATTGAGTTAACCCTCAGCGACCCGACGGGCAGGGTGCTTTGGGCGAGTTGTGTAAGTTTTAGCCGCTTCGTCCACAACGTACTGCACGGCGATTCTGTTCTATATGACAATCATTTTGGGTTTACAGACATCCCCTGATGATTGCTGGACCCGAAGGTACCAGAAGGGAAGAGCTAAGGCTGCTTACGCAGCGAGAGCGTAATCCCCGTAGGTTTCGTCATTGGCAACTATAGGAAGTTGCAACAGTGGATTTACGAGTTCTGTTACCAACTCGGCATGCACCTAAAGTTTCGCAACCGGCGTCGAATCCTGAACGGCCCCGGACCTGTCACTCCGGTAGAGCATTGGAGCGGCAGGCGTGTGCAGAGTGTACGCCAATCCGGGCCGGAGGCCAACCCGAAGGTTGGCCGTCAACGGTCAGGAGCTTTTACCGTCCTTGCTCACCTTCTGGATTTCCTGAAGGGTCTGGGTGGTCTCGCTGATGCATTTCTTGGTGCCTTCCTCACTGTGCTGGGCCTGGTGGGCCTTGGCTTGCTGGAGGCTGGCCTCGACGCGCGCTTCGAGGTCGGAGCCCTGGACCTGGGTCTTGGCGTTCTCGATGGTTTTGATATTGGTCTCGCACAAGTCGTCCGAGCCGCCGGCGGCGAACGAGGGGGAGGCGAGGATGGAGGCAGTGACGAACAGACCTAGCAGTGCAGAGCGTTTCATGTGTCTCTCCTTGAACCGAAGGCTCACGCCATCAGTACTACCAATTGAGGGAGGTCCCGCGTTTGCGGGACTTGATCAATGGACTGCGGGCGTTCGCCAGGGTTCTATTTTTCTTTACCTCGCCCTGGCCTGGGTGACTCGGTCCACCAGGTAGACCAGCCCGTGGTAGTCGATGGCGCCGTGTTGCGTAAGGCCGATTTCACAGGTGCGGCTGGTGGAAATTCCTTCGCTGCAGTGCTGCACGGCGTCCTTGAGGGTACGCAGTGAATGGGCGTTCAGTTCCGGGGTGGTGAAGCCTTTGTCGCCGGCAAAGCCACAGCAGTGGATACCTTCGGGAATCACCACGTTCTTGCTGCATTTTCGCGCCAGGTCGATCAGGGCCTGGCTTTCGCCCAGGTGTTGCGTGCTGCAGGTGACATGCACGGCGATCGGGGCTTCCTGTGGCGTGAACTCCAGGCGGTCCATCAGGTGGGTGCGGATGAAACGCACCGGGTCGTACAGGTCCAGGCGTACGTCGCCGAGGTCCTGGACCAGGCGCAGCGTGCAGGGGCTGGTGTCGCAATAGATCGGGTCGAGCCCGCCACGGCTGGCATGCAGCAGTGCGCCGATCATTTCCTGGCGTTTGTCTTCGGCTTGCTCGGCATACCCTTTGGACGCGAATGGCTGGCCGCAGCAAAGGTTGTCCACATTGTCCGGAAAGACGACTTGATAACCGGCCTTTTCCAGCAGCCGTTGAGTCTTTTCGTACAGGGACGTCTGTTCCTTGTCCCCTGCGGCCGGCCCCATGGCGCGGGATACGCATGCAGCCAGATACACCACTCTCGGGCGTTCGTCCGCCACAGCGGGGCTGAAGCGGATGGGGCGTTCCGGCTGCGGCATGGCGTTGGTCCATTGCGGAACCCGGCCCTTGGACAACCGGTTCAGCCCACCGGACAGACGGGTCAGGCGCGGCGCTCCCAGCAGCATGCGCGCGCCATTGGCGACGTGCAGCGTGAAGCGGGCACCCTGCAAGGCAGTGGCGAAATTACTCGCAAGCCAATCGGCGGTTTTCTTACGGGTTGCGGTACGCCCTCGCAGTTTTTTCACCAGCTCGCCGGTGTTGATGCCCACCGGACAACGTTGGGCGCACAGCCCGGTGGCGGCGCAGGTGTCGATGCCCTGGTATTGATAGGCCGTTTCCAGCGCCGAAGTGTCGATGCCGGAGCTTTTTTTCGCCTGGATGTCGCGCCATATCACGATGCGCTGGCGCGGGCTCAAGGTCAGGTCCTTGGACGGGCACACCGGCTCGCAGAAGCCGCATTCGATGCACTTGTCGACGATCTCGTCGGCGGCCGGCAGCGGCTTGAGGTGCTTGAGGTGGATCTGCGGGTCTTCGCTCAGGACCACGTCGGGGTTGAGGATGCCGTTGGGGTCGAGCAAACGCTTGAGGCGCCACATCAGCTGGTAGGCATCGCTGCCCCATTCCAGTTCGACGAACGGTGCCATGTTGCGTCCGGTACCGTGTTCGGCCTTCAGCGAGCCGCCGAATTCCACCGCCACCAGATGGGCCACGTCATCCATGAACGCCTGGTAGCGTGCGACTTCTTCCGGGTTGTTGAAGCCTTGAGTGAAGACAAAGTGCAGATTGCCTTCCAGTGCGTGTCCGAACAGGATCGCTTCGTCGTAGTGATGTTTATCGAACAGTTCGATCAGGCGATTCACGCCCACGGCCAGTTGTTCCACCGGGAACGTGACGTCCTCGATGATCACTGTGGTGCCGGTTTTGCGCACCGCGCCCACGGCGGGGAAGGTGTCCTTGCGGATGGCCCAGAGCCGGGCGTTTTCCTTCGGGTCTTCGGTAAAGTCGATGCGTTTTTCCACCGGGAAACTGGCCAGGGAGGCCATGATCCGGGCGAGCTGTTCCTGTAGGAGGGGTGACGAAGCCGCGCGGGATTCGATCAGCAGGGCACAGGCCTGGGGCGAAAGGTGTTGTACGAAATCGGGCATGCCGGGTTTGTCCTGCACTGAACGCAGGCTGCGACGATCCAGCAGTTCCACCGCCGATACGGGTTGGCTTTTCAGGACGGTGACCGCGTTGCAGCAGGTCTCCACATCCGGGAACACGATCAGCGCCGATGCCTTGTGCGGGTGGTCGACAACGGTGTTGTAGGTCACTGCGCTGATAAAGCCCAGGGTGCCTTCGGAGCCCACCAGCAGATGGCTCAGGATGTCCAGAGGATCGTCGAAATCCACCAGGGCGTTGAGTGACAGGCCGGTGGTATTTTTCAGACGATATTTATGGCGAATTCGGGCGGCCAATTCTGTGTTGGCGCGGGTTTCGCGACCGAGGGTCGTCAACTGCTCCAGCAGGTCGCCATGGCTTGTGCGAAAGGCCGCCACGCTGCTGTCGTCTTCGGTATCGAGGCGAGTGCCATCGGCCAGTACCAGGCGGATGCCGGCCAGGGTGTGATAGGTGTTCTGGGCCGTGCCGCAGCACATGCCGCTGGCGTTGTTGGCGACGATGCCGCCGATCTTGCAGGCGTTGATGGACGCCGGATCCGGGCCGATCTTGCGCCCGAACGGGGCCAGCCAGGCGTTGGCCTGGGCGCCGATCACGCCGGGCTGCAAGCGGATCTGGGAGCCTTGTTCGCGAATCTCGCGACCGTTCCAGTTGTCCCCCAGCACGATCAGCACCGAGTCGCTGATGGCTTGTCCGGACAGGCTGGTGCCGGCGGCACGGAAGGTGACGGGCACCTGGTCGCGCTGGGCCAGTTGCAACAGCGCCACCACTTCGTCTTCGCTCTCGACCCGCACCACGAGTTTGGGAATCAGCCGGTAGAAGCTGGCGTCGGTACCGAAGGCCAGCGTCGACAGCGGGTCGTCGAAACGTCGCTTGGGTGGGATCAGTTGGTGTACGTCACGCAGAAAGGGGGCCGGAAGGGTCATTGGTCCTCCAGAATCAGTACCACCAGATCCTTCGGGCCGTGGGCGCCGTAGGCCAGGACTTGTTCGATGTCGGCGGTTTTCGAGGGGCCCGACACCAGCAGGGCGTTGGTGGGCATGCCTTGGGCCCAGGCGAATTCCTGCTGCACTTCGTAGAAGTTGTCACGGATCTCGCTGGCCTTGAGCAGGGCGAAATGCACCGGTGGCACCAGGCTCATCAACCGGGGCTCTTCCCGCGTTGGCCAGAGAATCAGGCTGCCGGTGGCGGCGATGGCACCGAGGGTGCCGGTGAGGCTGGCAGGGGTGTCGTTGAACAGCTCGGCTTTCCATTCCTCCACCGGCCGGTCGTAGGCCTTGAGAGGTGGCAGGTCCGGATTGTTCGCCCAGAATTGCGTGATTCTTTGCCCGTGTGGTGTGCTCGGCGCAATGAGCAGGCTGGGCAACTGACGGTCGCGCAGTAGCTGCGCCAGCAACGCTGGCCAACCTTCGCCGCTGGTGAGGTGGATCTCGGTGTGCACAGCCTCCATCAGCTTACGCAGTTGAGGGATGCGTTCCTCAGGCGCATAGCGATAGGTCTGGGTCACCAGCTCGACATCGAAGTTGTCGGCAACCGGCGTGGTGCCGGTCAGGCTTTTGCGCAGCTTGGCGAGGATATTCTGCTTGGCGCTCATCGACGGTCTCCCTGCGGGTTCAGGTGTTCGCGGGCCAGGTCATGCAATGAGCGGGCGGCGGGTTTGGGGGCGCTGTGGTTCTGAGTCCATGGGCCGACGTTGCGGGGCGTCAGGGCGCGCAGGCGCGTGGCGAGGTAGGCGAACAGCCGGTACAGCCGCGGCGAGCTGTTGAGCCGGGCCCAGGCATTCCAGATGAACCGTTCCCTGGGCGAATATTTGCTGCCCTGGCCGCGCATCACCTGGTGGGGGCTGTCCGGTGCCTTGACGTTCTCTTCCCGCAGCCGGCGCAGCAAGGCCGGAATCGGGATCTTCACCGGGCACACTTCGCCACAGGCGCCGCACAGCGAGGAGGCGCTCGGGTGGTCCGGCACCTTGGCGAGGCCGACCATGTGGGGCGTGATGATTTTTCCGATAGGCCCTGGGTAAACCTCGCCATAGGCGTGGCCGCCGATTCGGGTATAGACCGGGCAATGGTTCATACAGGCGCCGCAGCGGATGCAGTTCAGGGTCTGGCGCAGTTCGCTGTCGGCAAAGGCCTGGCTGCGTCCGTTGTCCAGCAGCACCAGGTGGACTTCCTGGGGGCCGTCCAGCTCCTGGGCCTTGCGCGGGCCGGAGATCATGTTGACGTAGGTGGTGATGGGCTGGCCGAGGGCGGAGCGGGTCAGCAGCGACAGCAGCGGCACCACGTCCCGCAGGTTTTCCACCACTTTCTCGATGCCGGTTACGGCAATGTGCACCGGTGGCACGGTGGTGGACATCCGTCCATTCCCCTCGTTTTCCACCAGCAGCAGCGTACCGGTCTCGGCGACGGCGAAGTTGACGCCCGAGACGCCGATGTCGGCCTCGAAGAATTTCTGCCGCAAGACCCTGCGGCCGATCTGGATGAGCTGGTCGACGTCCTTGGTGTATTCCACGCCGAGTTTGTCGTGGAACAAGGACGCGACCTGACCGGCATTCTTGTGGATCGCCGGCATAATGATGTGTGAAGGCTTCTCGTGATCGAGTTGGACGATGAACTCGCCCATGTCCGATTCCAGGCATTCAATGCCTTGAGCCGCGAGGACATGGTTCATCTCCATCTCTTCGCTGACCATCGATTTGCCCTTGATCACTTGCCGCGCCTCGTGAGCGCGGATGATCGAAAGGACGATGCCATTGGCTTCGTCCACCGTTTCCGCCCAGTGTACTTTCACACCGTTGCGGGTCAGGTTGCTTTCAAGCTGCTCGAGCAGGTCGGGCAGCTTCGATAACGCACGGGCGCGGACCGCATTGCCCAGCACCCGCAGGTGTTCCCTTTCGTGGGCGTCGCTGAAGGACGTCGCCCGCTTGGTCATCAGTGAATCCATCGCACTGCGAAAGTTGTTTCGCAGTTGCGTGTCGTCCAGGGCCTTGTGGGCCCGGGCGCGAAAATCTTCCGACACCTCAACGGTGGGAATCAGCGTCGGCGTGCTCATGCCACACCTCCGGTACGCTGCCAGAGGAAGCTTGCCAAGTGTTGGCCGCGCAGCGCCTCCTGCTGTTTTTCCAACGCGCCGTTGATGTTCATCAGGCAACCGCAGTCGGCACTGACGACCTGATGCGCGCCGGATTCCTTCAGCGCCCGGGTCTTGTCGGCCACCATCGCTCCGGAAATATCCGGCATGCGAACGCTGAAGGTCCCACCAAAACCACAGCATTCACTTTCGTGGCTGTGTTCGACTCGTTCCACGTTGCACAACTGCGCCAACAACGCCCGGCCGTGCAGGTGGGTGTTCATTTCCCGTCGTGCCGAGCAGGACGTGTGCAACGCGACCTTCGTCGGCTGCCCGCTGTCCTTGAGCTGCACCTTGCAGACGAACAGCAGGAACTCCGCCAGCTCATAGGTCCGTGCGGCCAGGGCCTGGATCTGCCGGAGCGTGTCGGGCTCGTCCTTGAACAGATCGGCGTAGTGCTCGCGGATCATGCCGGCGCAGGATCCCGATGGCACCACTACCGGACAGTCTTCGGCAAACAGGGCCAGCTGCGCTCGCGCCACCGTCCGGGCCTGCTCGGTGTATCCCGAGGTGTAGGCCGGTTGCCCGCAACAGGTCTGCCCTTGCGGGTACTCCACCCGGATGCCTTCACGCTCCAGCAGGTGAATCGCGTCCATCCCGGCTTCGGGATAGAACAGGTCCACCACGCAGGTCCCGAAGAGGTAGACCCGTTGCGGTTTCTCGCTGGGGTACTGCCGGGGTTCGGGCAATGGCGGGGCGACACGGGTCGCGTTCGGCACGGCGTTGTAAAAAAGCTCGCTCATCAGGCGTGTCTCCGGGTGGTCCCGGTTATCCGTCCGCTGAGGCTGCTGAATATAGAGGGGATATCTTTCAGCAGCCTTGCAGACCCGGTTATCGATAGCAAACGCCGAATCGTGGTTCGGCGTCGGTTCTTTCAGTGTTGCCTGTCTTGATCAGTGCACCAGCATGCCGGTGAACCAGTAGGCCTGGGCCAAGGTGATCAAGCCGACGATCGTTGCAAAGAATAGGCTGTGTTTGAGGGTGAAACGGAACAGGTCCGACTCCTTGCCTACCAGCCCGGTTGCTGCGCAGGCCACTGCGATCGATTGCGGCGAGATCATCTTGCCGGTCACGCCGCCGCTGGTGTTGGCCGCCACCAACAGGGTGTCGTTGACGCCGATCTGGTGAGCGGTGGTGGCTTGCAACGAACTGAACAGCGCGTTGGAGGAAGTATCGGAACCGGTCAGGAACACGCCCAGCCAGCCCAGGAACGGCGAAAAGAACGGGAACGCCGCGCCGGTACCGGCCAGCACCAGGGCCATGGTGGAGGACATGCCCGAGTAGTTGGTGACGAAGGCGAACGCCAGCACCATGCCGATGGACAGGATCGGCCAGCGCAGCTCGAAGAACGTCTCTTTAAAAGTGGTCAGACCAGTTTTGAAATTGATTTTCAGCACCAGCATGGAGATGAGCGCCGAGAAGAAAATCGCGGTGCCGGTGGCGGAAATCGGATCGAGCTTGAACACGGCGGGAATGGCGGTGGGGGTGACCACGATGGGCGCGACCTTGACCACCATCTTGTCCAGGTGCGGGATGGCGAAGTTGAACACCCAGCCGTACATCGAGCCGCCCGCGGCGAACATCGCCTTGAACGGTTTCAGGGTCCAGATCGTGACCAGAACGGTGAGGATCAGGAAGGGCGACCAGGCCTTGATGATTTCGCCCAGACTGTAGGGGGAAGTGACTGTGCTGCGAGGCTGGCCGAAGCCGCCGACGCTGGCAACGGCCGCACCGACGCTGGTGCCGGCGATCTGGGCGCCTGCGGTGCGCTTGGGTTGCCAGACTTTCAGGAACAGTGTCAGGGAAATCAGGCTGGCCAGGGCCGAGGTGATGTCTGGCAGTTCCGGGCCGATGAAGTTGGAGGTGAAGTACTGGGTGATGGCGAAGCTCAAGCCCGCCACCAGCGCCGCCGGCCAGGTTTCCCGGACGCCGCGCAGGCCATCCATCATGAACACCAGCCAGAACGGCACGAACAGCGACAGCAATGGCAGTTGGCGACCGGTCATGGCGCCGATCTTGAAAGCATCGATCCCGGTGACCTGGCCGGCCACGATGATCGGGATGCCCAGCGCGCCGAACGCGACGGGCGCAGTGTTGGCGATCAGGCACAGGCCGGCGGCATACAGCGGGTTGAAGCCCAGGCCCACCAGCAAGGCGGCAGTGATGGCGACCGGTGCGCCGAAGCCGGCGGCACCTTCCAGGAATGCGCCGAAGCAGAAGCCGATCAGCAGCACTTGAAGGCGTTGGTCATCGGTGATCGACAGCACCGAGCTGCGGATGACTTCGAACTGGCCGCTCTTGACCGTCAGTTTGTAGAGGAACACGGCGGCGACGATGATCCAGGCGATCGGCCACAAGCCGTACGCGAAACCATAGCCGGCGGCGGCGAGCGCCATGTCCACCGGCATCTGGAAGGCAAGGATCGCTACGGCAATCGCCAGGGCCAGGGTGATGCTGCCGGCCACATGTCCCTTGAGGCGAAACACCGCCAGGGCCAGGAAGAAGAAAACGATGGGGATGACGGCCGCGAGAGCGGACAAGCCGAGACTGCCGAGCGGACTGTAGAGCTGTTGCCAGGTTTGCATGGTGGGTGGGCCCCTAATTGTTGTTGGTCAGGCACTGGTCAGCGGTTTTGGATAATTGGTAAGACCAATTTACAAGCGCTGTTGGCTAGGGTAAAAGCCTTGGTTGTCGTGTGTCAATTTGCCGCCCACAAAACTTTCGTCGAATAAGCGGTGCAGATCGCATCTGCTCCGCTCGGGCCGATGGCGTCTGGTGGGTGTGGTCGAGGCCCGGATAGGCCAGAATAGAGAGCCCGGCGAGCCGTCGGGACCGTGGAGAATCGAGTTATGGGGTTTGATCAGATTCGTCAGCGCCGTTTGTCTGACGATATTGTCGAGCGGCTTGAAGGAATGATCCTTGAAGGCACGCTGAAAGCGGGCGAACGGCTGCCGGCCGAGCGGACCCTGGCCGATCAGTTCGGCGTATCACGCCCTTCGTTGCGCGAGGCGATCCAGAAACTGGTCGCCAAGGGACTGCTGGTCAGTCGCCAGGGCGGTGGCAATTATGTGGTGGAGTCGCTGGGTTCGACCTTCAGCGACCCTTTGTTGCTGCTGTTGGAAAGCAACCCCGAGGCGCAACGGGACCTGCTGGAGTTTCGTCACACCTTGGAGGCCTCCTGTGCCTATTACGCCGCGTTGCGGGCCACTGAGGTGGACCGCGAGCGGCTGACAGCGGCGTTCGGTGAGTTGCAGGATTGCTATGCTCGCCACGACGAAGTGAGTCGAGCGGAGGAAGGCGCGGCGGATGCGCGTTTCCACCTGGCAATCGCCGAGGCCAGTCATAACGCGGTGTTGCTGCACACCATCCGTGGACTGTTCGATCTGCTCAAGCGCAACGTGGTGACCAACATCGGCGGCATGTACAAGCAGCGCAGCGAAACCCGCGACATGCTGATCAGCCAGCATCGTGAGTTGTATCAGGCGATCATGGACGGGCACGCCGAGCAGGCGCGAGAAGTGTCCAGCCGACATATCCTGTATGTGCAGGAAGTGCTGGACGAAGTGCGTCAGGAAGCGCAGCGGGTGGCGCGGGCGGAACGGCGCAAGGGAATATAGCGATGAAACCTGTGGGAGCGAGCCTGCGCGCGAATGCGGTGTGTCAGTCAAGGCAATGTTTACTGATCCACTGCAGTCGCGAGCAGACTCGCTCCCACATGCAATCTCGCGAAGGCTAGTCTTCCTTGCCCTTGTTGCGCACGGCGCGCTGCAGCTCGCGCCCGGCATCGCGCTCGCGCTCGGTGTCGCGCTTGTCGTATTCCTTCTTGCCCTTGCCCAGTGCGATCTCGCACTTGACCAGGTGCTTGCTCCAGTAGAACGACGTGCAGACACAGGCGTAACCCTTCTGCTGTACGGCAGCGAAGAGTTTTTCCAGCTCGCGCTTGTTGAGCAGCAATTTGCGGGTGCGCACCGGGTCGGCGATCACGTGGGTGCTGGCGGTGGTCAGCGGGGTGATATGACTGCCCAGCAGCCAGGCCTCGCCGTCCTTGAGCAGCACGTAGCTGTCGACCAGTTGCGCCTTGCCCGCGCGCAGGCTCTTTACTTCCCAACCGGCCAGGACCATGCCGGCCTCGAAACGTTGTTCGATGAAGTAGTCGTGTCGCGCCTTTTTATTTTGCGCGATGGTCCCTGTGGGGTGTTTCTTCTGTTTAGCCATAGGGGCGGCATTATAGGCAGTTGCGTGCGTGTCGGCTACGGTGAAGCAGCACGCTTGAGCACGTTGAGTGAATCCCGGACAATGCGGCCTCTTTTTTGAACGCTTGGGCGTGATAACGATGTCGACAGACAAGGTCTCTGTCCACGGCAGTTGGGCTAGCCGCTGGGTCTTCATACTCGCCGCCACCGGTTCGGCCGTGGGGTTGGGTAGTATCTGGAAATTCCCCTACATGGTCGGCGTCTACGGTGGCGGAGCCTTCGTACTGATGTTCCTGGCCTGCATCGCGCTCATCGGCGCGCCGGTGATGCTGGCCGAGACCCTCATCGGTCGTCGCGCCCGGCAGAGCCCGGCCAACGCCTTGAAGGTGTTGGCCGTGACGGCGGGGCACTCGGCCAAGTGGTCCTGGGGTGCCTTCGCCGGGATGATCACGGCGCTGCTGATCCTGTCGTTCTACAGTGTGGTGGGCGGCTGGTCGCTGGACTACATCATTAACATGGGGCGGGGTGACTTCCAGGGCTTGCCGCCCGATCAGGTGGGCGCCTACTTCGGCAATGTGATTGCCGATCCCTGGAGACTGACCCTCTGGCACACGATTTTCATGGTCCTCTCGGCGGTGGTGATCGCCCGGGGCGTGGTTGCGGGGCTGGAACGCAGCCTGCGGATCATGATGCCCTTGCTGTTCGTGATGATCCTGGTGCTGCTGGGGTACAGCATGACCACCGGGCACTTCATGGAAGGCCTGCACTTCATGTTCGATTTCTCTCCGGAGAAGGTCATGGACGGCTTGCTGCCAGCCATGGGGCATGCGTTTTTCTCTCTGAGCGTGGGGGTTGGCTCCATCATGATCTATGGCGCCTACATGCCCAAGAACGCCTCCCTTACCAGGACGGTGGTCGGGGTCGCGCTGCTGGACACCTTTGTCTCGTTGCTGGCCGGTGTGGCGTTGTTTCCGATCGTGTTCGCGGCGGGCCTGAACCCCAGCGAAGGGCCGGGACTGATGTTTGTCAGCCTGCCCTTTGCCTTCGGCAGCATGGCGTTCGGCCAGTTGATGGGGGTGGTGTTCTTTGTCCTGGTGGCCATCGCTGCCTGGAGCTCGGCTATTTCCCTGCTGGAACCGATGGTGGCTTATCTGGTTGAGCGGACCCGTCTCAGTCGTGCCTGGGTGACTTTCTGGCTGGCCTTCACCTGCTGGTTCGTTGGCCTGGGCACGGTGTTTTCCTTCAATATATGGAAGCAGGCCAAGTTTTTCGTGAACGAAGACGGGCTGTTCCGCCTCTATCAATGGGGAGCGACCGGAGGGCTGGATTTCTTCGGTGTGATTGATTTCTTCACCTCGCGGATCATGCTGCCACTGGGAGGCTTGTGTTTCGTAGTGTTTGCAGGGTGGATCATGGGGCGTGAAGCCGTACGCGATGAGTTGTCGCTGCGCAGCCCGGTGCTGTTCGCCGCGAGCCTGTTCCTGATGCGCTACGTGGCGCCCATCGGCATCCTCGTAGTGTTTGCCGCCCAGCTGTGGAAGTGACGCTTACATGACGACACATATTCAACGCTCGGCCTTGCTGCCCTACCCGGCGCAGGCGCTGTACGACCTGGTCAACGATGTGGCGAGCTACCCGCAGTTCTTGCCCTGGTGCTCATCGGCCGAGGTGCTTGAAAGCTCCGAAACCCACATGCGCGCCAGCCTCAATGTCGCCAAGGGCGGGCTGAGCCAGCATTTCGTCACGCGCAATACCCTGGTGCCGGGACAATCCATTGAAATGAACCTGGAAGAGGGGCCTTTCAATCAGCTCCATGGCATCTGGGTGTTCAAGCCGTTGGGTGACAAGGCCTGCAAGATCAGCCTGGATCTCTCGTTCGACTATGCGGGGCCGCTGGTGCGGGCCACGCTGGGGCCGTTGTTCAATCAGGCGGCCAACACCCTGGTCGATGCGTTCTGCCAGCGCGCCAAGCAGAATGCAGAGCTCAAGCGTTGATCGAGATAGAAGTGGTGTATGCCACCGCCGAGCGTCAGGTCCTGCGGGGCTTTGCCGTGCCGGAGGGGACCACGGTGCGCACCGCGCTGGAAACATCGGGCATGGCCCAGGCGTTTGCCGGACTGGACCTGGCGACCTGTCCGGTCGGTATCTTCGGCAAGGTGGTTGCCGATCCGGAACGCCAGGTGGTGCAGGCAGGCGATCGGCTCGAAATCTATCGACCATTGCTGGCAGATCCGAAAGAGATCCGCCGCTTGCGTGCGGCCAAGGCCGCCCAGGCGCGTCAGTCCAGTAAGTAGCCAAGGCTGTTTTACAGGCGATAAAAAACCCGGCATGCCGGGTTTTTTATTTAGATGCGGTTTATTGCGGCGACGTGTCCAGTGGCTCCGGTGTCGGGACCGGTACGGTCTCGACGCTGTCGACGTCCTTCTGGATCTGGTCCAGCAACGAGCCTGGCTTGGCCGGTTTTTCCGGTTCCTGCTGCTCGGTGTTCTTGGTCGGATCGGTGACGGTAGTACCGCTTTCCTTGCCCATGATGGCTTCGTCACGGCTTACGCCAGGCATGAAATCGCCCGACAGGCTGACGAGTTGGTCATTGGCATTGAAGATAACGCTGATGCGTTCCTGCTGGCGCTCACCGCCGCCAGGCTGCAAGCTGTAGAGATAATCCCAGCGATCGGCGTGGAACGTGTCGGTCAACAGGGGGTTACCCATGATAAACCGTACTTGCCGACGGGTCATTCCGGGGCGTAACTGGTCTATCATGTCCTGCGTGACGACATTGCCCTGCTGGATGTCGATTTTGTAAACCCCGGGGAATGAACAACCGGCGAGTGCGAGCAGTCCCACGAAGGTGAAACTGGTTAGCAAGAGCTTGGTGTTTTGCATCGGTGGGCGACTTCCACTATCTTGGCTGGGACAACGTAAACGCCGATCATACCCGCATTAAGAGAAGCTGCGAAGCAGCATCGCGAGAAAGCTGACCATGGTTGAAAATAGCGAACTACGCAAAGCAGGCCTCAAGGTGACCTTGCCAAGGGTCAAGATTCTGCAAATGCTCGACTCCGCCGAGCAGCGGCACATGAGTGCCGAAGACGTCTACAAGGCCCTCATGGAAGCTGGCGAGGACGTCGGTCTGGCCACGGTTTACCGTGTACTGACTCAATTCGAGGCTGCCGGGCTTGTGGCTCGTCATAATTTCGATGGCGGTCATGCGGTTTTCGAACTGGCTGACGGGGAACATCACGATCACATGGTGGACGTGGAAAGCCGTGAGGTCATCGAATTCGTCAGTCCTGAAATCGAAAAGCTGCAAAAAGCAATTGCTGAAGACTATGGTTTCGAGCTGATCGATCACCATCTTGTCTTGCACGTACGTAAAAAGAAATAAGCTTTCGAAATGTAAAAAGGCGACCCTGGGGTCGCCTTTTTACATTTCAGCTCTTCAGATTTTTGTCGCGACGACCATTTTCTTCGCGTGAGCCAAGGACTCCTTGGTCAGGTCGATGCCCCCGAGCATGCGCGCCACTTCTTCGACTCGCTCGCTCTTGTTGAGCTTGGACACGGCGGTACGAGTGTCTTCCTCGCCCCTTACCTTGTGGACAAACAGGTGCTGATGCCCCTGTGCGGCAACCTGGGGCAGGTGGGTCACCGTCAGGACCTGGCCGCGTTCGCCTAAACGGCGTAGCAGCTGACCGACAATTTCCGCCGTGGGACCGCCAATGCCCACGTCCACCTCGTCGAATACCAGGGTCGGTACGCGTGAGGTCTGCGCGGTGATGACCTGGATGGCCAAGCTGATCCGAGACAATTCGCCGCCGGATGCGACTTTTGCCAACGCCTTGAGCGGTTGTCCCGGGTTGGCGCTGACCAGTAACTCCACCTGCTCCAGTCCGTTGGGCTGCAGTTCGTCGCCGGCGTTGGGGTGCAATTCGATGGCGAAACGGCCGCCTGGCATGCCCAGGCGCTGGATCTCCTGCTCCACGGCGCTGGCCAGCTTCGTCGCGGCCTGGTGGCGCAGCTCGCTGAGCTCCTTGGCCTTTTCCTGATAGTGGCGGGCATAGGAGGCCAGTTCGTCGCCCAGGCGTTCGATGGATTCATCGTTGGCGTTCAGGGTTTCGAGTTCATCGAGCAGGCGCTGTTGCAGCTCGATGACGTCGGTCGGCTGGACACGGTGCTTGCGGGCCAGCGTATAGATCGTGTCCAGGCGTTCTTCCAGGTATTGCAGGCGCGCCGGGTCGGCGTCGAAGTGATCGAGGAACCGGTTCAGTTCTCCGACGGCTTCCTCGACCTGGATCTGGGCGCTGGTCAGCAGGTTGGTCGCTTCGCTCAGCGAGCCGACGGAATTGTTCACGCTGGTGAGCCGGTTCAGGCTGGCGGTCAGGGCGCTGAGGACGTTGCCCGAATCGCTTTCGCTGCATTGCTCGACCACTTGCCGACAGATGCCCAGCAGGGTTTCGGCATTGGTCAGGTTCTTGTGTTCCTGCTCCAGCTCCTCCAGCTCGTTTTCACCCAGCGCCAGGTTTTCCAGCTCTTCGAGCTGGTAGCTCAGCAATTGATGGCGGGCACGTTGTTCGTCGCCGGAGTTGGAGAGCCGGTCCAGTTCCTGCCGGGTCTGGCGCCAGCGCTGGGCGGCCAGCTGGACCTGGCGGGCCAGGTCGGTCGCGCCGGCGTATTCATCGAGCAGGCGGCGATGGGTATCGGTCTTGAGCAGGGACTGGTGTTCGTGCTGGCTGTGAATGTCGATCAGCAGCTCGCCAAGGGCCTTGAGATCACCCAGGGGGCAGGGCGTGCCATTGATGTAGCCCCGGGAACGCCCCTCCGCGGTGATGACCCGGCGCAGGATGCACAGACCGTCGGTATCCAGGTCGCGCTCGGCCAGCCAGGCGCTGGCCTCGGGGATATCCACCAGGTCGAAGGTGGCCAGGATGTCGGCCTTGTCCGCCCCGGGCCGCACGACGCCGCTGTCGGCGCGGTCGCCCAGGGTCAGGCCCAGGGCGTCCAGCATGATGGACTTGCCGGCGCCGGTTTCACCGGTGATCACGCTCATGCCTCGATCGAGTTCAAGGTCGAGGTGTTCGACGATGGCGTAATTGTGTACGGACAGGTGAACCAGCATAAAGGCCGCTCCCAGGCTTCAGGTCTGGTTATTTATACAGTGTTTTGTTTTCGACTGACAATGCCTTCGCTTAGCTCGATTTGCTTGGGTAGTGGGATTTCTTAGCGCGACCGGTAATAGATATGCAGCTGTTTTTTGTAAGGTCAATTCGTCGGTCGGCCCTTGAAGCTGGAAAACCCGGCCCCATATACGGGGGCAGAAGCGCGAGTCGAGCCTCGCGGACGAAATTGAAAGGAGAAATCTATGGCTGACGAACAGACACCGGATACGCAAAATCTAGACACCAATCAGGCTCCCCAGGATTCGGGCGAAGACCTGGCGGCACGTGTGCAAGTGCTCGAGGAGCAACTGGCGGGTGCGCAGGATCAGGCGTTGCGTGTCGCAGCCGACCTGCAGAACGTTCGCCGTCGCGCCGAGCAGGATGTTGAAAAGGCTCACAAATTCGCCTTGGAGCGGTTCGCCGGCGACCTGCTGCCGATCATCGACAGTCTGGAGCGCGGCCTGGAACTGTCCAGCCCGGACGACGAGAACATTCGTCCGATGCGCGAAGGCATCGAGCTGACCCTGAAGATGTTTCAGGACACCCTCAAGCGTTATCAGCTGGAAGCCATCGATCCTCACGGCGAACCCTTCAACGCCGAGCACCACCAGGCCATGGCGATGCAGGAAAGTGCCGACGTCGAGCCGAACAGCGTGCTGAAAGTTTTCCAGAAAGGCTACCTGCTCAACGGCCGCCTGTTGCGTCCGGCCATGGTCGTGGTCAGCAAGGCGCCGGCACCGGTTTCACCTTCTATCGACGAGCAGGCTTGAAATCGGGCGCAGTGGCCCCATTTAAGAAGTCAAGCGTTTAAGTGCTACCGCAGTTAGCCACCACTGCTGCGGCAACAAAATCCAAGTTCCGGGAGAGTTAACATGGGCAAGATCATCGGTATTGACCTGGGGACCACCAACTCGTGCGTCTCCGTATTGGAAAACGGCAAGGCCAAGGTTATCGAAAACGCTGAAGGCGCGCGTACCACGCCGTCGATCATCGCGTACGCCAACGACGGCGAAATCCTGGTGGGCCAGTCGGCCAAGCGCCAGGCAGTGACCAATCCGCACAACACCCTGTACGCGGTGAAGCGTCTGATCGGTCGCAAGTTCGACGAAGAAGTCGTTCAGAAAGACATCAAGATGGTGCCGTACAAGATCGCCAAGGCCGACAACGGCGACGCCTGGGTCGAAGTGAACAGCCAGAAAATGGCTCCGCCACAGATCTCGGCTGAAATCCTGAAGAAAATGAAGAAGACCGCCGAAGATTACCTCGGCGAGGCTGTGACCGAGGCGGTCATCACCGTACCGGCCTACTTCAACGACAGCCAGCGTCAGGCTACCAAGGACGCCGGCCGCATCGCGGGCCTGGACGTAAAACGTATCATCAACGAACCGACTGCCGCCGCCCTGGCGTACGGCATGGACAAGGCCAAGGGCGATCACACCGTGATCGTGTATGACCTGGGTGGTGGTACCTTCGACGTTTCCGTGATCGAAATCGCGGAAGTCGATGGCGAGCACCAGTTCGAAGTATTGGCCACCAACGGTGACACCTTCCTCGGTGGCGAGGACTTCGACATCCGCCTGATCGACTACCTGGTCGACGAGTTCAAGAAAGAAACCGGCATGAACCTCAAGGGTGACCCGCTGGCGATGCAGCGTCTGAAGGAAGCTGCCGAGAAAGCCAAGATCGAGCTGTCTTCGAGCCAGTCGACCGACGTGAACCTGCCGTACATCACCGCAGACGCCACCGGTCCTAAGCACCTGAACGTGAAAATCTCCCGTGCCAAGCTCGAAGCACTGGTTGAAGACCTGGTTCAGCGCACCATTGAACCTTGCCGCATCGCGATGAAGGATGCCGGTATCGACGTTGGCGCGATCAACGACGTGATCCTCGTCGGCGGTCAGACCCGTATGCCGCTGGTCCAGAAGCTGGTTACCGATTTCTTCGGCAAGGAGCCACGCAAAGACGTTAACCCGGACGAAGCCGTTGCCATGGGTGCTGCCATCCAGGGCGCCGTTCTGGCCGGTGACGTGAAGGACGTTCTGCTGCTCGACGTCAGCCCGCTGACCCTGGGTATCGAAACCATGGGCGGTGTGATGACTGCGCTGATCGAGAAGAACACCACGATTCCTACCAAGAAATCCCAGGTGTTCTCGACTGCCGACGACAACCAGAGCGCGGTGACCATCCACGTGCTGCAAGGTGAGCGCAAGCAGGCTGCCCAGAACAAGTCCCTGGGCAAGTTCGACCTGGCCGAGATTCCACCGGCTCCACGTGGCGTGCCGCAAATCGAAGTGACCTTCGACATCGACGCCAACGGCATTCTGCACGTAGGTGCGAAGGACAAGGCTACCGGCAAGACTCAGTCGATCGTGATCAAGGCCAACTCCGGTCTGTCCGAGGAAGAAATCCAGCAGATGGTTCGCGATGCCGAGGTCAACGCCGAGGAAGACCGCAAGTTCGAAGAGCTGGCCAGTGCCCGTAACCAGGGTGATGCGCTGGTGCACTCGACTCGCAAGATGGTGGCGGATGCCGGCGACAAAGTGACCGCTGAAGAGAAGACTGCGATCGAAGCGGCCGTGGTTGCCCTGGAAGCTGCCGTCAAAGGCGACGACAAGGCTGCCATCGAAGCGAAGATCGAGGAGCTGTCCAAAGTCTCCGCTCCAGTGGCCCAGAAGATGTACGCCGAACAGGCTCAGCCGGCTGAAGGTGCTGCGCAGCAAGGCGAATCGGCTGGCAAGGCTGACGATGTCGTCGATGCCGAGTTCGAAGAAGTGAAAGAAAACAAGTAATTGCTTGTTGGTCGGCCGGTTGACTGCGTTTGTGCGGTGACTGGTAGGATGTCGCCGCGCGGGGGCTTGCTCCCGCGTTGGCGTGTCTGGAGCCAACGAATTTTTACAGCATGCGACAGCGTTCGGGTGCTGGCGGCGTGATCGGGAATGCTCCTGCTTTCCGAACGACAGGCGCTGCGTTTTGGCCGGGTACCTGGCTGAAAGATTTAAGACCAGGATCGTTGAATCGGCGTTGGGTCCGAGCCTGTTTTGGGGGCTCAACGAGTTGGGCGAGGCTCAGGAGAGTTTTGCCGGACGTCCTATAAGAGTGCAAAGACTAATGGCGAAGCGTGATTTTTACGAAGTATTGGGTGTAGAGCGGGGGGCCAGCGAGGCGGAGCTGAAAAAGGCTTATCGTCGCCTGGCAATGAAGCATCACCCGGACCGTAATCCCGGCGATAAAGCGTCGGAAGAGCTGTTCAAGGAAGCCAACGAAGCGTACGAAGTGCTGTCCGACTCCAGCAAGCGTGCGGCTTACGACCAGTATGGCCATGCCGGTATCGATCCGAGCATGGGCGGTGGCGGTGCCGGGTTCGGCGGTCAGAACTTCTCCGATATCTTCGGCGACGTGTTCAGTGATTTCTTCGGTGGCGGTCGCGGCGGTGCCCGGGGCGGCGCCCAGCGTGGCAGCGACTTGCGCTACACGCTGGAATTGAATCTGGAAGAAGCGGTGCGCGGCACCACCGTCAACATCCGCGTGCCGACGCTGGTCAATTGCAAGCCGTGCGACGGTTCGGGGGCCAAGAAAGGGTCCTCGCCGGTTACCTGCCCGACCTGCGGCGGTATCGGTCAGGTTCGCATGCAGCAAGGCTTCTTCTCGGTGCAGCAGACCTGCCCGCGTTGCCATGGCCAAGGCAGAATCATTTCCGACCCGTGCGATTCCTGCCATGGCGAAGGCCGTGTCGAAGAATACAAGACGCTGTCGGTCAAGGTGCCGGCCGGTGTCGATACCGGTGACCGCATCCGCCTGTCCGGTGAAGGCGAAGCGGGTGCCCAGGGTGGCCCGACTGGCGACCTGTATGTGGTGATCAACGTGCGTGAGCACTCGATCTTCCAGCGCGACGGCAAGCATCTGTTCTGTGAGGTGCCGATCAGCTTCGTCGACGCAGCGCTGGGTGGCGAACTCGAGATCCCGACCCTGGATGGCCGGGTGAAGCTGAAGATCCCCGAGGGGACGCAGACCGGCAAGCAGTTCCGGATTCGCGGCAAGGGCGTCGCTCCCGTGCGTGGCGGCGGTGCCGGTGACCTGATGTGTCGTGTCGCGGTAGAGACGCCGGTGAATCTGAGTCGTCGTCAGCGCGAATTGCTGGAAGAGTTCCGCAGCTCGCTGGCCGACGACAACAGTCACTCACCGAAAACCACCGGTTGGTTCGAAGGCGTGAAGCGCTTCTTCGGCGATCTGTAAGGAGGTCGCATGCGACGTATAGCTGTGATGGGCGCTGCAGGGCGCATGGGCAAGGCGTTGGTCGAGGCCGTGCAGCAGCGTTCGCCGCTCTCGGGGCTGACGGCGGCCATCGTTCGGCCTGACAGCACCCTGGTGGGGGCTGATGCCGGTGAACTGGCCTCCCTTGGGCGTATCGGTGTCCCGATGTCCGGTGGCCTGGAAAAGGTGCTGGACGAGTTCGATGTCCTGATCGATTTCACGCTGCCGGATGTCATGCTGAAGAACCTCGCCGTCTGCCGCAAGCACGGTAAGGCCATGGTCATCGGTACCACTGGCCTGGATGCCGCGCAGAAGCAATTGCTCGCGGATGCTGGCAAGGATATTCCGATCGTGTTCGCGGCGAACTTCAGCGTCGGCGTGAACCTGTCGCTGAAATTGCTTGACCTGACCGCTCGCGTGCTGGGGGATGATGCGGATATCGAAATCATCGAGGCGCATCACCGGCACAAGATCGATGCACCATCGGGCACCGCCTTGCGCATGGGGGAAGTGATTGCCGATGCGCTGGGGCGTGACCTGCAGGAAGTGGCGGTCTATGGGCGCCAGGGGCACACCGGCGCGCGGGAGCGGGACACCATCGGTTTCGCGACCGTGCGTGGCGGGGATGTGGTAGGTGACCATACCGTGCTGTTCGCCACCGAAGGCGAGCGCCTGGAAATCACCCATAAGGCTTCCAGTCGGATGACATTCGCCAAGGGCGCCGTGCGTGCCGCGCTGTGGCTGGATGGGCGCGAGCCTGGGCTGTACGACATGCAGGACGTCCTCGACCTGCGTTGATGTCTTCGAGGCGGGGTTCGGGTTACACTGAGCCCCGTTTTGCACCGCTTCGCGACGCCCTGTCGCATTCCCCTGCCTTTAAGGCTCATTAGCGGTGGACCAAAAAAGCCTTTTTCTGTAAGCTACAGCTTTAGTGTGTCCACTAAAAGCGCGCAGAATAATTCAGTGTAAAGAAGCGGGGTGACGTGTCCATACGTCACTCCGCTTTTTTACAACCTGCGATCGCCCTTTCAGGCTTTATTTACGGGAGGTCTTCTTGACTAAGCCAGCCATACTCGCCCTTGCTGATGGCAGCATTTTTCGCGGCGAAGCCATTGGAGCCGACGGTCAGACCGTTGGTGAGGTGGTGTTTAACACCGCAATGACCGGCTATCAGGAAATTCTTACCGATCCTTCCTACGCCCAGCAGATCGTTACCCTGACTTACCCGCACATCGGCAACACCGGCACCACGCCGGAAGACGCCGAGTCCGATCGTGTCTGGTCCGCCGGCCTGGTCATCCGTGACCTGCCGCTGGTAGCGAGCAACTGGCGTAACACCATGTCCCTGTCCGACTACCTGAAAGCCAACAACGTCGTGGCGATCGCTGGAATCGACACCCGTCGCCTGACTCGCATCCTCCGGGAAAAAGGCGCGCAGGACGGCTGCATCATGGCCGGAGACAACATTTGCGAAGAAGCGGCCATCGCCGCCGCCCAAGGCTTCCCTGGCCTGAAGGGCATGGACCTGGCCAAGGTGGTCAGCACCAAGCAGCAGTACGAGTGGCGCTCCTCGGTCTGGGACCTGAAGATCGACGGCCATCCGACGATCGAAGCGTCCGAATTGCCGTACCACGTCGTTGCATACGACTACGGCGTCAAGCTGAACATCCTGCGTATGCTCGTGGCGCGCGGCTGCCGTGTGACCGTGGTCCCGGCGCAGACCCCGGCGGCCGACGTCCTGGCCCTCAAGCCCGACGGTGTGTTCCTGTCCAACGGCCCGGGCGACCCCGAGCCTTGCGACTATGCAATCCAGGCGATCAAGGATGTGCTGGAAACCGAGATTCCGGTCTTCGGCATCTGCCTCGGTCACCAGTTGCTGGCCCTGGCCTCGGGCGCCAAGACGCTGAAGATGGGCCACGGCCATCATGGCGCCAACCACCCGGTCCAGGACCTGGATACCGGTGTCGTGATGATCACCAGCCAGAACCACGGCTTCGCCGTGGACGAAGCGACCCTGCCGGCCAATGTGCGGGCAATCCACAAGTCGCTGTTCGATGGCACGCTGCAAGGTATCGAGCGAACCGACAAGAGCGCCTTCAGCTTCCAGGGCCACCCTGAAGCCAGCCCGGGCCCGAACGATGTGGCTCCGCTGTTCGATCGCTTCATCAATGAAATGGCCAAGCGACGCTGACCGCGTGAAGCCCGAGGGCGGCCCCGCATGCGGAGGCCCCTGCGGGCGCTTCAAAGATTGTTCGACGGCCTAGCCGACAGACCTGCGGATTTGAGTGACAAACCCATGCCAAAACGTACAGACATAAAAAGCATCCTGATTCTCGGCGCTGGCCCGATCGTCATCGGCCAGGCCTGCGAGTTCGACTATTCCGGCGCCCAGGCCTGCAAGGCCCTGCGCGAGGAGGGCTACCGCGTCATCCTGGTGAACTCCAACCCGGCCACCATCATGACCGACCCGGCCATGGCCGACGCCACCTATATCGAGCCGATCAAGTGGCAGACCGTTGCCAAGATCATCGAAAAGGAGCGCCCGGACGCGCTGTTGCCGACCATGGGTGGCCAGACCGCGCTGAACTGCGCCCTGGACCTCGAGCGTGAAGGCGTCCTGGAGAAGTTCGGTGTGGAAATGATCGGCGCCAATGCCGACACCATCGACAAGGCCGAAGACCGCTCGCGTTTCGACAAGGCGATGAAATCCATCGGCCTGGAATGCCCGCGCTCGGGCATCGCCCACAGCATGGAAGAAGCCAACGCCGTGCTGGAGCGCCTCGGTTTCCCTTGCATCATCCGTCCCTCCTTCACCATGGGTGGCACAGGTGGTGGCATCGCTTACAACCGTGAAGAATTCGAAGAGATCTGCTCCCGTGGCCTGGACCTGTCGCCGACCAAGGAACTGCTGATCGACGAATCGCTGATCGGCTGGAAAGAGTACGAGATGGAAGTGGTCCGCGACAAAAAGGACAACTGCATCATCGTCTGCTCCATCGAAAACTTCGACCCGATGGGTGTGCACACCGGTGACTCGATCACCGTCGCGCCGGCCCAGACCCTGACCGACAAAGAATACCAGATCCTGCGTAACGCCTCCCTGGCGGTACTGCGCGAGATCGGCGTGGAAACCGGCGGTTCCAACGTCCAGTTCGGCATCTGCCCGAACACAGGCCGGATGGTGGTCATCGAGATGAACCCGCGGGTGTCCCGTTCGTCGGCCCTGGCCTCCAAGGCGACCGGCTTCCCGATCGCCAAGGTCGCCGCCAAGCTGGCCGTCGGCTACACCCTGGACGAGTTGTCGAACGACATCACCGGCGGCAAGACCCCGGCATCCTTCGAACCGTCCATCGACTACGTCGTTACCAAGCTGCCACGTTTCGCCTTCGAGAAATTCGCCAAGGCCGACGCCCGCCTGACGACCCAGATGAAGTCGGTGGGTGAAGTCATGGCCATCGGCCGGACGTTCCAGGAATCCCTGCAGAAAGCGCTTCGTGGCCTGGAAGTGGGTGTTTGCGGTCTCGATCCGAAGGTCGACCTGAACAACCCGGAAAGCATGAGCGAGCTCAAGCGCGAGCTGACCGTGCCGGGTGCCGAGCGTATCTGGTACGTGGCCGACGCCTTCCGTGCCGGCATGACCGTCGAGCAGATCTTCGGCATGAACATGATCGATCCATGGTTCCTGGTGCAGATCGAAGATCTGGTCAAGGAAGAGGAGAAGGTCAAGACCCTGGGCATGTCCAGTATCGACCGCGATACCATGTTCCGCCTCAAGCGCAAGGGTTTCTCCGACATGCGCCTGGCCAAGCTGCTGGGTGTGACCGAGAAGAGCCTGCGTGCGCATCGCCACAAGCTCGAAGTGTTCCCGGTCTACAAGCGCGTCGACACTTGCGCCGCCGAATTCGCCACCGACACCGCCTACCTGTACTCCACGTACGAGGAAGAGTGCGAGGCGGCGCCATCGGGCCGTGACAAGATCATGATCCTGGGCGGCGGTCCGAACCGGATCGGCCAGGGTATCGAGTTCGACTATTGCTGCGTACACGCCGCACTGGCCCTGCGCGACGATGGGTATGAGACCATCATGGTCAACTGCAACCCGGAAACCGTATCCACCGACTACGACACCTCCGATCGCCTGTACTTCGAGCCAGTGACCCTGGAAGACGTGCTGGAAATCGTTCGCGTCGAGAAGCCAAAGGGCGTGATCGTCCAGTATGGCGGCCAGACGCCGCTGAAACTGGCCCGTGCCCTGGAGGCCGCCGGCGTGCCGATCATCGGTACCAGCCCGGATGCGATCGACCGCGCCGAAGACCGTGAGCGCTTCCAGCAGATGGTCGAGCGCCTGAACCTGCGTCAGCCACCTAACGCCACCGTGCGCAGCGAAGATGAAGCGATTCGTGCTGCCGCCAAGATCGGTTATCCGCTGGTGGTGCGTCCATCCTATGTACTGGGCGGTCGGGCGATGGAAATCGTCTATCAAGAGGAAGAGCTCAAGCGCTACCTGCGCGAAGCGGTCCAGGTGTCCAACGACAGCCCGGTGCTGCTGGACCATTTCCTCAACTGCGCCATCGAAATGGACGTGGATGCGGTCTGTGACGGCAAGGACGTGGTGATCGGCGCGATCATGCAGCACATCGAGCAGGCTGGCGTTCACTCCGGCGACTCGGCCTGTTCGCTGCCGCCGTACTCGTTGCCGGCGCACCTGCAGGACGAAATGCGCGAGCAGGTCAAGAAAATGGCCCTGGAACTGGGTGTGGTCGGCCTGATGAACGTGCAGCTGGCGCTTCAGGGCGAAGACATCTACGTCATCGAGGTCAACCCGCGCGCGTCCCGTACCGTGCCGTTCGTGTCCAAGTGCATCGGTGTTTCCCTGGCGATGATCGCGGCGCGCGTCATGGCCGGCAAGACCCTGGCCGAACTGAACTTCACCAAGGAAATCATTCCGAACTTCTATAGCGTGAAAGAGGCGGTGTTCCCATTCGCCAAATTCCCTGGTGTGGACCCGATCCTCGGCCCGGAAATGAAGTCCACCGGTGAAGTGATGGGGGTGGGCGACACCTTCGGCGAGGCTTTCGCCAAGGCCCAGATGGGCGCCAGCGAAGTCCTGCCAACAGGCGGCACGGCGTTCATCAGCGTGCGTAATGACGACAAGCCACTGGTTGCAGGCGTGGCCCGTGATCTGATCAACTTGGGCTTCGAAGTGGTTGCCACTGCCGGTACCGCCAAAGTGATCGAGGCGGCGGGCCTGAAAGTGCGCCGCGTGAACAAGGTGACCGAAGGGCGTCCGCATGTGGTCGACATGATCAAGAATGACGAAGTCACGCTGATCATCAACACCACTGAGGGTCGCCAGTCGATCGCCGATTCCTATTCCATTCGTCGCAATGCACTGCAGCACAAGATCTATTGCACAACGACCATTGCTGCGGGCGAAGCGATCTGCGAAGCGCTCAAGTTCGGTCCCGAGAAGACCGTGCGCCGCTTGCAGGATCTACATGCAGGATTGAAGGCATGAGCATAACCAAGTACCCCATGACCGTTCAGGGCGCTCGCGCCCTGGAAGCCGAGCTGGCCCACCTGACCAAGGTCGAGCGTCCGCGCTTGAGCCAGGCTATCGGTGAGGCCCGCGAATTGGGCGATCTCAAGGAAAACGCCGAATACCATGCCGCCCGCGAGGAACAGGGCATGGTCGAGGCGCGTATCCGGGATATCGAAGGCCGCATGCAGAACGCCGTGATCATCGACGTCACAACGATTGAGCATACGGGCAAGGTGATTTTCGGTACCACCGTGGAAATCGCCAACGTCGAAACCGATGAAAGCGTGACCTACCAGATCGTTGGTGAGGACGAAGCAGACATCAAGCTCGGCAAGATATCCGTTGGTTCGCCCATCGCCCGCGCCTTGATTGCCAAGGAGGAAGGGGATGTGGTCGCGGTAAAGACGCCGGGTGGCGTCATCGAGTACGAGATTGTCGAAGTCCGCCACATCTGAGCGAGGCCGCCTGCTTAAAGCGGGCGCCATGCTTTGGCAGCTGACCCAGATGTTATGGGTGGGCGGCCTCTGGTTGCTGCACATCGGTATGCTGCCGGTGCTGGGTCGGATCGGCCTGGCGCCGCTGCTGATCGATGAAATAGCTGGCATGCTGACGCTGCTGCTGGTCATCTTCTCGGCAGTGTGTGTCGTATTCCAGGCCTTGGTACTGGTTCAGGTCGAGGGCCTTTCGAGCCTATGGCGCGACATTCGTGGGCAGTTGCTGCTCATGGCGCTGTATGCGTGCGGGATGTTCTTCGCGGTGCGTCTCGGCTGGCCGGATGCGAGTCGGTGGCAGGTATTCAGTTACCTGGTGCTGGGTTTCTCTGGCTTGGTGCTGGTGCTGCAGCCGGTTCCGGGGTGGAGCGGCAGGGTACGCGAAGCGCACCCTTGAGCTTTGATTGGCGTTACTTGAAGCGGTGAACGTTCGACAGTTGCTTGTTGACGCTGAAATTCTTGCGATAAATCAACGCCATCTTGCCGATGACCTGCACCAGGTCGGCCTTGCCGGCCTTGCACAGTTCAGCGATGGCAGCCAGGCGGGCTTCGCGATCGAGGATGTTGAGCTTGATCTTGATCAGCTCATGATCGCTCAGGGCGCGTTCCAGCTCGGCCAGTACACCTTCAGTCAAACCGTTGTCAGCCACAGTCAAAACCGGTTTCAGATGGTGGCCAATGGATTTGTATTGTTTCTTCTGCTCTTGAGTGAGCGGCATAATCTGACCCCTGCGTCTGATCTTGTAAAAAAGCGGCGGCCAGTTTACCCGAGCGCGTCCGGGACCGCCCACTTAATCACGACCCGTTTTTATTCAGAGGTGGCCTGTGGCCCGTTCCAAGACTAGCCAGAACTGGCTCAAAGAGCATTTCAACGATCCATACGTCAAGATGGCGCAGAAAGACGGCTATCGCTCGCGTGCCAGCTACAAGCTGCTGGAAATCCAGGAAAAGGACCGGCTCATCCGTCCCGGCATGACCGTGATCGACCTCGGCGCGGCGCCTGGTGGGTGGTCCCAGGTGACCAGTCGTCTGATTGGCGGGCAAGGTCGCTTGATCGCTTCCGACATCCTGGAGATGGACAGCATCCCCGATGTGACCTTCATCCAGGGCGATTTCACAGAAGACGCCGTGCTGGCGAAAATCCTGGAGGCCGTCGGAAATACGCAGGTGGACCTTGTGATTTCCGATATGGCCCCCAATATGAGTGGATTGGCGGCTGTCGACATGCCCCGTGCGATGTTTCTCAGCGAACTGGCCCTGGATCTCGCCGGGCGGGTTCTGCGTCCAGGCGGTGATTTTCTGATCAAGGTCTTCCAGGGCGAAGGCTTCGACGAATACCACAAGGGCATCCGCAAGTTGTTCGACAAGGTGCAGATGCGCAAGCCATTGTCGTCTCGCGACCGCTCCCGCGAACAGTATCTGTTGGCGCGTGGCTTCCGCGGGATCGAGGGTTCGGCCAGCGATGAGCGTCTTTGAAAGGGTCGATAGGTTTTTTTATTTCGCATTGCAAACGTCGCGTAACGAAAATTATGCGGTCAAAGTTTCACAAAGGGTTACAGACGGCGCCTGCCAGGGTCGTAGGTAATGTAGTAAGTTAGGCCGGTGAATATCATGCGAGGCGCGCGCCGTCAGCGGAGCCAGCTTCAGAGGGTAGTTAATTGAACGACATGGCAAAGAATCTGATCCTGTGGTTGATCATCGCCGCTGTCCTTGTGACGGTGATGAACAACTTCTCCAGCCCTAACGAGCCGCAGACCCTCAACTATTCCGACTTCATTCAGCAGGTCAAGGATGGCAAGGTCGAGCGCGTTGCCGTCGATGGCTATGTGATCACCGGCAAGCGTACCGATGGCGACAGCTTCAAGACCATTCGTCCGGCCATCCAGGACAATGGCCTGATCGGCGACCTGGTGGACAACCATGTCGTGGTCGAAGGCAAGCAGCCTGAGCAGCAAAGTATCTGGACCCAGCTCCTGGTAGCCAGCTTCCCGATCCTGGTGATCATCGCGGTGTTCATGTTCTTCATGCGCCAGATGCAGGGCGGTGCCGGAGGCAAGGGCGGGCCGATGAGCTTTGGCAAGAGCAAGGCGCGCCTGCTTTCCGAAGACCAGGTCAAGACCACGCTGGCTGACGTCGCTGGTTGTGACGAAGCCAAGGAAGAAGTCGGCGAGCTGGTGGAATTCCTTCGTGATCCGGGCAAGTTCCAGCGCCTGGGTGGCCGCATCCCTCGTGGCGTGCTGATGGTCGGCCCGCCCGGTACCGGCAAGACCTTGCTGGCCAAGGCGATTGCCGGCGAAGCCAAGGTGCCGTTCTTCACGATTTCCGGCTCCGACTTCGTCGAGATGTTCGTCGGCGTGGGTGCCAGCCGTGTTCGCGACATGTTCGAACAGGCCAAGAAGCATGCGCCATGCATCATCTTCATCGACGAAATCGACGCCGTTGGTCGCCACCGTGGCGCCGGCATGGGTGGCGGTCACGATGAACGCGAGCAGACCCTCAACCAGTTGCTGGTGGAGATGGATGGCTTCGAAATGAACGACGGCATCATCGTGATTGCCGCGACCAACCGTCCTGACGTGCTCGACCCCGCACTGTTGCGTCCAGGCCGCTTCGACCGCCAGGTCGTGGTAGGGCTGCCGGATATTCGTGGTCGGGAGCAGATCCTCAAGGTTCACATGCGCAAGGTGCCAATGGGTGACGACGTTGCTCCTGCGGTCATCGCTCGCGGCACGCCGGGCTTCTCCGGTGCCGACCTGGCCAACCTGGTGAACGAGGCGTCGTTGTTCGCCGCCCGCTCCGGCAAGCGCGTCGTGGAAATGAAGGAATTCGAGCTGGCCAAGGACAAGATCATGATGGGCGCCGAGCGCAAGACCATGGTCATGTCGGAAAAGGAAAAGCGCAACACCGCCTATCACGAGGCGGGGCATGCCATCGTGGGCCGGGTGGTGCCTGAGCACGATCCCGTCTACAAGGTTTCGATCATCCCCCGTGGTCGTGCGCTGGGCGTGACCATGTTCCTGCCGGAAGAGGATCGCTACAGCCTGTCCAAGCGTGCCTTGATCAGCCAGATCTGTTCGTTGTACGGCGGTCGTATCGCCGAGGAAATGACCCTGGGCTTCGATGGTGTGACCACCGGGGCGTCCAACGACATCATGCGTGCCAGCCAGATTGCCCGGAACATGGTCACCAAGTGGGGCCTGTCCGAAAAGCTGGGGCCTCTGATGTATGCGGAAGAAGAGGGCGAGGTGTTCCTCGGTCGTGGTGGTACCGGCCAGCACGCCAGTTTCTCGGGTGATACCGCCAAGCTGATCGACTCCGAAGTACGCAGCATCATCGACCAGTGCTACGGCACCGCCAAGCAGATCCTTACGGACAACCGTGACAAGCTTGATGCCATGGCCGATGCGTTGATGAAATATGAAACCATCGATGCCGAGCAGATCGACGACATCATGGCGGGCCGTCCTCCTCGTGAACCTCGCGACTGGTCGGGTGGTACCGGTACTCCAGGTACTCCTCCAGCGGTACAGGGCGAGCGCCCGGAAACACCGATCGGTGGTCCGGCTGCTGATGTCTAAGGCTTGAAATGACTTCTGTACAGTCCTCGACCCGGTTGCTTTGCGGCAACCGGGTTCTTGATTTGGCCCGTGTGCATGTCATGGGCATTCTCAATGTCACCCCCGATTCCTTTTCCGATGGTGGCCGATACAGCCAGCTCGATGCTGCGCTGCGGCATGCCGAAGGCATGGTGGCGGCCGGCGCGACGCTGATCGATGTTGGCGGCGAATCGACCCGGCCGGGCGCACGAGCCGTCTCGCCCGTCGAAGAGCTGGAGCGGGTGGCGCCGATTGTCGAACGCATCCATCGCGAACTTGATGTCATAATTTCGGTCGATACGTCCACGCCGGCGGTCATGCGCGAAAGCGCGCGACTTGGGGCGGGGCTGATCAATGACGTCCGCGCCTTGCGGCGCGATGGAGCCCTGGATGCCGCGGCGGCTACCGGCCTGCCGGTGTGCCTGATGCATATGCTCGGCGAGCCCGGAACCATGCAGGACGATCCTCGTTATGGTGACGTGACCCGGGAGGTGGGCGAGTTCCTCGCGGAACGCCTGAAGCAGTGCGTCGCGGCGGGTATCCCTGCCGAAAAGATCGTGCTGGATCCCGGGTTCGGTTTTGCCAAGACCTTGGCTCACAACCTGAGCCTGTTCAAGCACATGGAGGCATTGCATGCCCTGGGGCGGCCGTTGTTGGTCGGCGTCTCGCGAAAGAGCATGATAGGCAATGCCCTGGGTCGACCGGTGGGAGAGCGCCTGTATGGCGGTCTTGCGCTCGCGGCCCTGGCTGTTACAAAAGGCGCGCGCCTGCTGCGGGTGCATGATGTGGCCGAAACGATGGATATCGTACGGATGATCGCAGCGGTGGAATCAGCCGAATAAGAATGACGGAGCACTTATGAGCAAGAAATACTTTGGCACCGACGGCATTCGTGGTCGGGTCGGCGAGTACCCCATTACACCTGATTTCATGCTCAAGCTCGGCTGGGCCGCTGGCATGGCGTTCCGCAAGATGGGCGCCTGCAAGGTGCTGGTCGGCAAGGACACGCGCATTTCCGGCTACATGTTCGAGTCGGCTCTTGAGGCTGGTCTGACCTCGGCGGGTGCCGATGTGATGCTGCTGGGGCCGATGCCGACGCCGGCCATTGCCTACCTGACGCGTACCTTCCATGCGCAGGCGGGTATCGTCATCAGTGCTTCTCATAATCCCCATGATGACAACGGCATCAAGTTTTTCTCCGGCAAGGGCACCAAGCTGCCGGACGAAGTCGAGCTGATGATCGAAGAGCTGCTGGATACCCCGATGACGGTGGTCGAGTCGAGCAAGATCGGCAAGGTATCGCGGATCAACGACGCATCGGGTCGCTATATCGAATTCTGCAAGGGCAGCGTGCCCACCGGTACCAGCTTCTCCGGGCTGAAAGTCGTCGTCGATTGCGCTCATGGCGCCACCTATAAAGTCGCACCGAGTGTATTCCGCGAATTGGGTGCCGATGTCGTGGTGCTTTCTGCCCAGCCGAACGGGCTGAACATCAACCACAACTGTGGCTCCACCCATACCGACGCCTTGCAGGCTGCGGTCCTGGCAGAGCAGGCCGATATCGGGATCGCCTTCGATGGCGATGGCGATCGGGTCCTGATGGTCGATCACACCGGCACGGTCGTGGATGGGGACGAGCTGCTGTTCATCATCGCTCGCGATCTGCATGAGCGCGGCAAGCTGAAGGGCGGTGTGGTCGGTACTCTGATGAGCAATCTCGGGCTCGAGCTGGCCCTGGCGGACCTGGATATCCCGTTCGTGCGAGCCAACGTCGGCGACCGTTATGTCATTTCGGAGCTGCTGGAGCGCGAGTGGGTCATCGGTGGTGAAAACTCCGGCCATATCGTGTGCTTCGACCACACCACGACCGGCGACGCGATCATCGCCGCCTTGCAGGTGTTGATGGCGCTCAAGGCGCGCAATGAAAGTCTGGCCCAATCGCGTCAAGCGTTGCGCAAATGCCCGCAAGTGCTGATCAATGTGCGTTTCGGTGGTGGTGCGAACCCGCTCGAGCATGAGACGGTCAAGCAGGCCAGCGAGCGCGTGACCCAGGCGATGGCGGGACGTGGGCGCGTGTTGCTGCGCAAGTCCGGTACGGAGCCCCTGGTGCGCGTCATGGTCGAAGGCGAGGATGAAATACAGGTCCGCGGTTATGCCGAAGAGCTGGCGAAGCTTGTTAGTGAAGTTTCTGCCTGAATTCGGCTTGCCAGTCATGAATCGGTTGGGTAACATCTGCGCCCACTTTGACCGACGAGGTACAGCATGCGTCGCCCTATGGTAGCTGGTAACTGGAAGATGCACGGTACCCGCGCCAGCGTCGCTGAGCTGATCAACGGCCTTCGTCATCTGGCCTTGCCAAGCGGTGTTGATGTCGCGGTATTCCCGCCTTGCTTGTATATCAACCAAGTGGTTGATGGCTTGAAAGGCAAGTCGATCTCGGTCGGCGCGCAGAACTCTGCGGTGGAATCCATGCAGGGTGCGTTGACGGGCGAGATTGCGCCGAGTCAGTTGGTGGATGCAGGCTGCTCCCTGGTCCTGGTTGGGCATTCCGAGCGTCGCCAGATCATGGGCGAGCAGGACAAGACCTTGATCCGCAAGTTTGCTGCAGCTCAGGCCTGTGGTCTGATCCCGGTGTTGTGCGTAGGGGAAACCCTCGCGCATCGTGAGGCCGGCAGGACCATTGAGGTTGTCGGGCGTCAGCTCGGCAGCATCATCGAAGACCTGGGTGTCGGTGCTTTTGCAAAGGCAGTCATTGCCTACGAGCCTGTCTGGGCCATTGGTACCGGGCTGACGGCTTCGCCGCAACAGGCGCAGGATGTGCACGCCGCCATCCGCGCGCAGTTGGCGGAAGAGAATTCTGAAGTGGCACGAGGTGTGCGGCTTCTATACGGCGGCAGCGTGAAGGCGGCCAATGCGGCCGAACTGTTCGGCATGCCGGATATCGATGGGGGGCTCATTGGTGGAGCGTCCCTGAATGCAGATGAGTTCGGTGCGATCTGTCGCGCCGCGGGAAACTGAAAAAATGCTGGAAACAGTCGTAGTCGTTTTTCATCTGCTGGGTGCACTGGGTGTAGTTGCTCTCGTACTGCTGCAGCAGGGTAAAGGTGCGGATGCTGGTGCGTCTTTCGGTGCAGGTGCTTCAAATACTGTATTCGGAAGCCAAGGTTCCTCTACCTTTCTTAGTAAGTTTACTGCTATACTCGCCGCCGGTTTCTTCTTGACCAGCTTAGGGTTAGGTTACTTTGCTAAAGAGAAAGCTCAAGAGCTGACTCAAGTAGGTTTGCCAAACCCGGCAGTATTGGAAGTACCAAAGCAACAACCGGCTTCTGATGATGTCCCGGTGCTTCAAGAGCAAAAGTCGGCCAACTCGGCGACTGACGTGCCTCCAGCTCAAGAGCAGAAGTAAGAAGGTTTCAAGCGCAGTATTTGCCGAGGTGGTGGAATTGGTAGACACGCAACCTTGAGGTGGTTGTGCCCATAGGGTGTAGGGGTTCGAGTCCCCTTCTCGGTACCAATTGAACAGGAGAGCCCGCAGTTGCGGGCTTTCTTGTAGGTGGAAGGTTACATTGACCCTATAAGGGATCAGTCGTATACTTTTGCCCCAGCTTTGTCGCGGGATGGAGCAGCCTGGTAGCTCGTCGGGCTCATAACCCGAAGGTCGTCGGTTCAAATCCGGCTCCCGCAACCAGTTTCAGGGCCCCTTCCAAGGGGCTTTTTGTTAGCTGGACACTTTACAACGCCGCTGTTCAACGGCGTTTCAGGGATGGGCGATTCGCCCATTTTTTTTTATTTGCACAGCATGCACAAACATGCACGAGGGGGTTCAGGTGTCGAGCAAGCTAGAACAGTTGCAGGCCTTGTTGGCCCCGGTGGTCGTGGCCCTTGGCTATGAATGCTGGGGTATTGAGTTTTCGGCTCAAGGTCGCCACTCACTGTTGCGCGTTTATATCGATAAGGAAGGCGGCGTGCTGGTGGACGACTGTGCCATCGTCAGCCGTCAGATCAGCGGTGTACTGGATGTTGAAGATCCTATCAGCAGCGAATACACCCTTGAAGTTTCCTCGCCTGGCATGGAGCGCCCTCTGTTCACTCTCGAACAGTTTGCCTCGTTTGCCGGGGAACAAGTAAAGATCAAGCTGCGCTCGCCTTTTGAAGGACGACGCAACTTTCAAGGCCTTCTGCGCGGTGTAGAAGAGCAGGACGTCGTGGTGCAGGTAGATGACCATGAGTTCCTGTTGCCGATCGATATGATCGACAAGGCCAACATTATTCCCAGTTTTGACTGATACGTGCCAGATACTGCGGATCCCGCGGATCCAATGGCTTGCGAAAGGCGAGGCGTACGATGAGCAAAGAAGTACTGCTGGTTGTTGAGTCGGTATCCAATGAAAAGGGCGTACCGGCTGGCGTGATTTTTGAAGCGCTGGAGTTGGCTCTGGCCACTGCTACCAAGAAGCGGTTTGAAGACGAAGTTGACTTGCGTGTGGAGATCAATCGCCACACCGGTGCCTACGAGACGTTCCGTCGTTGGACGGTAGTCGAGGAAGCCGACCTGGATGACCCGGCGATCGAAACCTGGCCGAGCAAGGTTGCGCAAACGCATCCTGGCGCCAAGGTGGGTGACGTGGTCGAGGAAAAGATCGAATCCATCGAGTTCGGTCGCATCGCTGCACAGACTGCCAAGCAGGTCATTGTGCAGAAAGTTCGCGAAGCCGAGCGTGCGCAAGTCGTCGACGCCTATCGCGAGAAGCTGGGTGAAATCATCTCCGGCACCGTGAAGAAGGTTACCCGCGACAACGTGATCGTCGACCTGGGCAACAATGCCGAGGCGCTGCTGGCTCGGGAAGACATCATTTCCCGCGAGACTTTCCGGGTGGGGGTGCGTCTGCGTGCGCTGCTCAAGGAAATCCGCACCGAGAACCGCGGCCCGCAGTTGATCCTGTCGCGTACCGCGCCGGAAATGCTGATCGAGTTGTTCCGCATCGAAGTGCCGGAAATCGCCGAAGGCCTGATCGAAGTCATGGGCGCCTCCCGGGATCCGGGCTCGCGTGCCAAGATCGCGGTCCGTTCCAAGGACAAGCGTATCGACCCGCAAGGTGCCTGCATCGGCATGCGCGGTTCGCGTGTCCAGGCCGTATCCGGCGAGTTGGGCGGCGAGCGCGTGGACATCGTGCTGTGGGACGATAACCCGGCCCAGTTCGTGATCAATGCCATGTCGCCTGCCGAAGTGGCGGCAATTATCGTCGACGAAGATGCCCATGCCATGGACATCGCCGTTGGCGCAGACAATCTGGCCCAGGCCATCGGTCGCGGTGGTCAGAACGTACGTCTGGCCAGCCAACTGACAGGCTGGACCTTGAACGTGATGACCGAATCGGACATCCAGGCCAAACAGCAAGCTGAAACCGGCGACATCCTGCGCAATTTCATCGAAGAGCTCGAAGTCGATGAAGAGTTGGCACAGGTGCTGGTGGATGAAGGCTTTACCAGCCTGGAAGAGATTGCCTACGTGCCGGTGGAAGAGATGCTCAACATCGATGGCTTTGACGAAGATATCGTCACCGAGCTTCGCGCTCGGGCCAAGGATCGTTTGTTGACCAAAGCCATCGCTACTGAGGAAAAGCTGGCAGACGCCCATCCGGCCGAAGACCTGCTCTCGCTTGAGGGTATGGACAAGGATTTGGCGATGGAACTGGCGGTGCGCGGCGTAATTACCCGCGAAGACCTGGCCGAGCAGTCTATTGACGATCTGCTCGACATCGACGGCATTGACGATGATCGTGCCGGCAAGTTGATCATGGCCGCCCGAGCCCACTGGTTCGAGTAATTAGGCGCGGCCTGAGGAGAGAAGTGCATGACGCAAGTCACGGTGAAACAACTGGCCGATGAGGTCAAAACACCGGTAGAGCGCCTGTTGCAGCAGATGCGTGAGGCAGGTCTGCCGCACACCGCCGCCGAGGAACATGTGACCGACAGTGAGAAGCAGTCCCTGCTGACTCACTTGAAGAGCAGTCACAAGGCAAAAGTGGAAGAACCGCGCAAGATCACGCTGCAGCGTAAAACTACCAGCACCCTGCGTGTTGCCGGTAGCAAGAGCATCAGCGTAGAAGTGCGCAAGAAGAAAGTTTTCGTGCAGCGCAGCCCGGAAGAAATCGAAGCCGAGCGCAAACGCGAGCTGGAAGAACGTCGTGCAGCGGAAAATGCTGCGCGCCAGAAGGCTGAAGAAGAAGCCAAGCGCCGCGCCGAAGAAGAAGCGCGTCGCCAGCCTCCTGCGGAGCAAGCCGCTCCGGTCGAAGCGGTCGCGGAACCTGCCGAGGTTGTCGAGCCTGTGCGTGAAAGCGCGCCGGTACTGGCTCCGGCTCCAGCCCCTGTGGCGGATACCCGCAAGCGTGACGAACAGCGTCGCCCGGACAAGTCGCGTGCCGACGAAAACCGTCGTGGTGGTGATGGCGAGCGCAAGAATGCTCCTCATCGCGCGTCGGTCAAGGAAAAAGCACCGGCCCCGCGGGTTGCACCACGCACCACCGACGAAGAAAGCGATGGCTTCCGTCGCGGCGGTCGTGGCAAGGCCAAGCTGAAGAAGCGCAACGCCCACGGTTTCCAGAGCCCTACCGGCCCTGTCGTGCGCGAAGTGAAGATCGGCGAGACCATCACTGTGGGCGACCTGGCCCAGCAGATGTCGGTCAAGGCTGCTGAAATCATCAAGTTCATGTTCAAGCTGGGTACCCCGGCCACCATCAACCAGGTACTGGACCAGGAAACTGCCCAACTGGTTGCCGAAGAGCTGGGCCACAAAGTGACCCTGATCAGCGACACCGCCCTGGAAGATTCCCTGGCCGAGTCCCTGAAGTTCGAAGGTGAAGCGGTTCCTCGTGCACCGGTCGTGACCGTCATGGGTCACGTCGACCACGGTAAGACCTCGTTGCTCGACTACATCCGTCGCGCCAAGGTAGCGGCTGGCGAAGCCGGCGGCATTACCCAGCACATCGGTGCGTACCACGTTGAAACCGAACGTGGCATGGTCACCTTCCTCGATACCCCGGGCCACGCCGCGTTTACCGCAATGCGTGCCCGTGGTGCCAAGGCGACCGACATCGTGATCCTGGTGGTCGCGGCGGACGACGGCGTGATGCCTCAGACTGTCGAGGCTGTCCAGCACGCCCAGGCGGCCGGTGTTCCGCTGGTGGTGGCGGTGAACAAGATCGACAAGCCGGGTGCCGACCTCGATCGCATCCGCAGCGAACTGTCGGTTCACGGCGTGACCTCCGAAGACTGGGGTGGCGACACGCCATTCGTCCCGGTTTCCGCGAAGATGGGTACTGGCGTCGACGAGCTGCTCGAAGCGGTATTGCTGCAGGCTGAAGTGCTCGAACTGACCGCCACGCCGTCGGCTCCTGGCCGTGGTGTCGTAGTCGAATCGCGCCTGGACAAGGGCCGCGGTCCGGTGGCAACGGTCCTGGTTCAGGACGGTACGCTGCGTCAGGGTGACATGGTGCTGGTCGGTTCGAACTATGGCCGCGTGCGTGCCATGCTCGACGAGAACGGCAAGGCCATCAAGGAGGCCGGTCCGGCCATTCCGGTCGAAATCCTCGGCCTGGACGGTACCCCGGACGCTGGCGACGAGATGAGCGTTGTGGCCGACGAGAAGAAAGCCCGTGAAGTGGCTCTGTTCCGTCAAGGCAAGTTCCGCGAAGTCAAACTGGCTCGCGCTCACGCCGGCAAGCTGGAAAACATCTTCGAAAGCATGGGCCAGGAAGAGAAGAAGACGCTCAACATCGTCCTCAAGTCCGACGTCCGTGGCTCGCTGGAAGCCTTGCAGGGCGCATTGAACGGCCTGGGCAACGACGAAGTGCAGGTGCGCGTGGTCGGTGGCGGCGTCGGTGGTATCACCGAAAGCGACGCCAACCTGGCGCTGGCTTCCAACGCTGTACTGTTCGGCTTCAACGTGCGTGCCGATGCCGGCGCTCGCAAGATCGTCGAGCAGGAAGGTCTGGATATGCGTTACTACAACGTGATCTACGACATCATCGAAGACGTCAAGAAAGCCCTCACCGGCATGCTGGGCAGCGACGTGCGGGAGAACATCCTGGGCGTGGCCGAAGTACGCGATGTGTTCCGTTCGCCGAAGTTCGGCGCGATCGCCGGTTGCATGGTGATCGAAGGTGTCGTTCACCGTAACCGTCCGATCCGTGTACTGCGTGAAGACATCGTGATCTTCGAAGGCGAGCTGGAATCCCTGCGTCGCTTCAAGGATGACGCTTCCGAAGTACGTGCCGGCATGGAATGCGGTATTGGCGTCAAGAGCTACAACGACGTCAAGGTCGGCGACAAGATCGAAGTCTTCGAGAAGGTCCAGGTTGCTCGCAGCCTCTGACTCGCGCACTTCAAGAGCCCTGGTGGCTGGCCGCATGCACATGCGCGCCGTCGCCGGCGGACTCTAAACGCAACGCCCGGTCCGGCTTTTTGCCAGGCCGGGCGTTTGCCGCTTTCAGACCTTGCGGGTTTCACCGTGGGGCAGTAACAGGTAACAAGACATGGCAAAAGAATATAGCCGTACCCAACGCATCGGCGATCAGATGCAGCGTGAGCTGGCGCAGTTGATCCGTCGCGAAGTCAAGGATCCACGTGTCGGCCTGGTGACCATCACCGCGGTAGAAGTCAGTCGTGACGTCGGTCATGCGAAGATCTTCATCACCGTGATGGGCCAGGACAATGCCGAAGACATCGGCCAGAGCATCAAGGTGCTCAACTCGGCCGCCGGCTTCCTGCGCATGCAGCTGGCCCGCGAAATGAAGTTGCGCAGCGTTCCACAGTTGCATTTCCACTACGACGAAAGCGTCGCGCGCGGGGCGCATCTGTCGGCCCTGATCGAGCGCGCCGTGGCTGAAGACAGTCAGCACGCGGCTGAACCCGAAGACACCAAGGAGTAAGCGGTGGCTCAGGTCAAACGTATCCGTCGTAACGTGAGCGGCATCATCCTGCTCGACAAACCGTTGGGGTTTACCTCCAACGCGGCATTGCAGAAGGTTCGCTGGCTGCTCAATGCCGAGAAGGCCGGGCATACCGGTAGCCTCGATCCGCTTGCCACCGGCGTGCTGCCGTTGTGCTTCGGCGAGGCGACCAAGTTCTCCCAGTACCTGCTCGATTCCGACAAGGGCTATGAAACCCTGGCGCAACTGGGCAAGACCACCACCACGGCAGATGCCGAAGGCGAGGTTTTGCGCGAGCGCCCGGTGACCGTTGGTCAGGCGGATATCGAAGCGGTACTGCCGCGTTTCCGCGGGCAAATCAGTCAGATACCGCCGATGTACTCCGCGCTCAAGCGGGACGGACAGCCGCTGTACAAGCTGGCTCGTGCAGGCGAAGTAGTGGAGCGTGAACCGCGTTCTGTTACTATTGCGCGCTTGGAATTGCTGGCTTTTGACGGTAATACTGTCCGGCTTGCCGTGGATTGCAGCAAAGGCACCTATATCCGTACCCTGGTGGAGGATATCGGTGAGCAGCTCGGCTGTGGTGCGTACGTGGCAGAACTGCGACGGACCCAGGCCGGTCCTTTCGCGCTGGCCCAGACGGTCACGTTGCAAGAGCTGGAAGCGGCACATGCCGAAGGTGGCAACGAAGCGGTGGACCGTTTCCTGATGCCATCGGACAGTGGCTTGCTGGATTGGCCGCTGCTGCAGTTCTCCGAACACAGCGCTTTCTACTGGCTCAACGGCCAGCCGGTACGCGCCCCGGACGCGCCGAAATTCGGCATGGTACGGGTACAGGATCACAACGGTCGCTTCATCGGTATCGGTGAAGTGAGCGAAGACGGGCGCATTGCGCCACGTCGATTGATTCGGTCGGAATGACCGGAACCCGTCTGTGTAAGCAGGCGGGCGAGTGTGGCTGTCAACAGGCACGGTCATCACTCATTTATAGATACAGGGATCTGTCCCTGGCCTGTTGGTGCGGTTTCCTCGGAAACGGTACCTTGAACAAGAGGAAAGCCACATGGCACTCAGCGTTGAAGAAAAAGCTCAGATCGTGACCGACTACCAGCAAGCTGTTGGTGACACTGGTTCGCCAGAAGTGCAAGTTGCACTGCTGACCGCCAACATCAACAAACTGCAAGGTCACTTCAAGGCCAACGGTAAAGATCACCACTCCCGTCGTGGTCTGATCCGCATGGTAAACCAGCGTCGCAAGCTGCTGGACTACCTCAAGGGCAAGGACGTCAATCGTTACAGCACCTTGATCGGCCGCCTGGGCCTGCGTCGCTAATCAGCGATTGCGCTATGAGGTTGGTTGTCTGCCAGTTGCCCGCGTTCGCGTCGGCGACCGGCAGGCTCCCAGCCTCAAGTTTTATCTGGACAGTCGTTGGGCCGATTCCCGGCACTGCCCAAGAATTTCGCAAGAAGACAAGTTTCCCCAAGAGCCACAAAGAAGGTAGGACACCGTGAACCCGGTAATCAAGAAATTCCAGTTCGGTCAGTCGACCGTTACCCTCGAGACTGGCCGTATCGCCCGTCAGGCATCCGGCGCAGTGCTGGTCACCGTTGACGACGACGTCAGCGTATTGGTGACCGTTGTCGGTGCCAAGCAGGCCGATCCAGGCAAGGGCTTCTTCCCTCTGTCTGTCCACTATCAGGAAAAGACCTACGCCGCCGGTAAGATCCCGGGTGGTTTCTTCAAGCGCGAAGGCCGTCCTTCCGAGAAGGAAACCCTGACTTCCCGCCTGATCGACCGTCCGATCCGTCCGCTTTTCCCTGAAGGTTTCATGAACGAAGTGCAGGTGGTCTGCACCGTCGTTTCCACCAGCAAGAAAACCGATCCGGACATCGCTGCGATGATCGGTACCTCGGCCGCGCTGGCGATCTCCGGCATTCCTTTCGACGGTCCTATCGGCGCTGCCCGCGTGGCCTTCCACGAAAGCACCGGCTACCTGCTGAACCCGACCTACGAGCAACTGAAGGCATCGAGCCTGGACATGGTCGTGGCCGGTACTTCCGAAGCCGTGCTGATGGTTGAATCCGAAGCCAAGGAACTGACCGAAGACCAGATGCTGGGCGCCGTACTGTTCGCCCATGACGAGTTCCAGGTCGTGATCAACGCCGTCAAGGAACTGGCCGCCGAAGCTGCCAAGCCAACCTGGACCTGGGCGCCGCAACCGGAAGCCACCGAGCTGCTGGGCGCGATCCGTGCCGAGTTCGGCGAAGCGATTTCCCAGGCCTACACCATCACCATCAAGGCCGACCGTTATGCGCGCCTGGGCGAGCTGCGTGACCAGGTAGTGGCGCGGTTCTCCGGCGAAGAAGGCCAGCCATCGGCCAGCGACGTCAAGGCGGCTTTCGGCGAAATCGAATACCGCACCGTTCGCGAAAACATCGTCAACGGCAAGCCACGTATCGACGGTCGCGACACCCGCACCGTACGTCCGCTGAACATCGAAGTCGGCGTGCTGCCGAAGACCCACGGTTCGGCGCTGTTCACCCGTGGTGAAACCCAGGCCCTGGTCGTTGCAACCCTGGGCACCGCCCGTGACGCGCAACTGCTGGACACCCTGGAAGGCGAAAAGAAAGACCCGTTCATGCTGCACTACAACTTCCCGCCGTTCTCGGTGGGCGAGTGTGGCCGCATGGGTGGCGCCGGTCGTCGCGAAATCGGTCACGGCCGCCTGGCCCGCCGTTCCGTCCAGGCCATGCTGCCGGACACCGATTCGTTCCCGTACACCATCCGCGTGGTTTCGGAAATCACCGAGTCCAACGGTTCGAGCTCCATGGCTTCGGTCTGCGGCGCTTCCCTGGCACTGATGGACGCAGGCGTTCCGATGAAGGCGCCGGTTGCCGGTATCGCCATGGGCCTGGTGAAGGAAGGTGAGAAGTTCGCCGTCCTGACCGACATCCTGGGCGACGAAGACCACCTGGGCGACATGGACTTCAAAGTAGCCGGTACCGCCAAGGGCGTGACCGCGCTGCAGATGGACATCAAGATCAAGGGCATCACCGAAGAGATCATGGAGATCGCCCTGGGCCAGGCCCTGGAAGCGCGCCTGAACATCCTCGGTCAGATGAACCAGGTCATCGGTCAGTCCCGTACCGAACTGTCGGAAAACGCTCCGACCATGATCGCGATGAAGATCGACACCGACAAGATCCGTGACGTCATCGGTAAAGGCGGCGCGACCATCCGTGCGATCTGCGAGGAAACCAAGGCTTCGATCGACATCGAGGACGACGGTTCGATCAAGATCTTCGGCGAAACCAAGGAAGCGGCAGAGGCTGCACGCCAGCGCGTCCTGGGCATCACTGCCGAAGCCGAGATCGGCAAGATCTACGTCGGCAAGGTCGAGCGCATCGTCGACTTCGGCGCCTTCGTCAACATCCTGCCGGGCAAGGACGGTCTGGTTCACATCTCCATGCTGAGCGATGCTCGCGTCGAGAAAGTGACCGACATCCTCAAGGAAGGCCAGGAAGTGGAAGTGCTGGTACTGGACGTGGACAACCGCGGCCGTATCAAGCTGTCCATCAAGGACGTCGCAGCAGCCAAGGCATCGGGCGTTTAATCACCCCCGCGCCTGACCGCTGAACAAGCAAACGCCCCGACTGGTTCGGGGCGTTTTGCTGTGTGGCGAAAATCCTTTTGTCGCGGGTTGCCTGGCCACAGGCGACGATGCTAGGTTTAGCCACCGCCCGTGTAGCTCAGCCGGTAGAGCAGCGCACTCGTAACGCGAAGGTCGCAGGTTCGATTCCTGTCTCGGGCACCATCATCCCTCCGCTACTTCACCTTCCGGCTCAATTCCTCGACTGTGCGTTTGAGCTGATCCATCTCGCGATCCTGGTTGCCGAGTTCCTGTTTCAGCGAGGAAATTTCGCTGTTGCTCGCACTCGCACTGGACCCGCCATTGCGCTTGAGTTCCTCCACTTGCTTGCCGAGGTCGCTCAGTTCGCGTTCCTGTTCCTTGATGGTGCGCTTGAGATCGTCAATCTCCCTGCTGCTGGAGGTGGAGCTCGAGCCGCTGTTGCGCTTGAGCTCCTCGATCTGGCGGGCCTGCTCGGCGAGGGTGCGCTTCTGGTTTTCCAGTTCGTCGGCATTGTCCTTCACGGTTTTTGGCAGGTTTTCCAAGGCACTGGCGCTGATGTTGGTCCTGACGAGTGTGTACTTATCAAACGCCTCATGATGAAGGGCAGGAATGACGTCGGAGTAAGACGGCCCGTTGGAAGAAACTTCAACCGCCGCGTGAGCGATGTCGGCCAGGGCCAGGCTGCCGAGCAGCAAAGTTGCGGTAGCCAGTTGGATTGACGAACGTTTCGCAAAGCTGCGCATCGCTGGGGTCCTTGTGATTTGCCGGTATGGCACATGGCTATGACTGGTTGTTTTGACAGATGTTCCAGGGCCCGCTCGATTTCTTCTGTACAGGTTTTTTTGTGGGATAGATGTAAAGAGCCGTGTAAATCGTCGGTAAAACAACCTATATTCGTGCTGCATGTGTATCGCCCAGCAGTTTTCAGATGATCCCCGAATGGTTCCGAAGGCCAGGTAAACCGGGCTTGTTAACGGTTTTCTGCGTCAGAGAGATCCTTGATGATCCAGACCCATCCCCATTCCTCCGATCAGCGAGAACGACATGACGGCTAAAGAACTGACGCAAGAAGCCAGACACGAAGAAGCCCTGCGCAAATACGCCCTGGATACGCCTCAGTTAATGGAAGAAATCAAGGACCTGAGCGCCGACGATCAGAAAGACCAGATCCAATGGGCGTTCGAGGACGAAGCCGAAGCCCAGGGGCTGCAGCCTTGGGAACTGACGCTCAAGTACACCAGCACGCCTGAGGAGTTCGAGGCGCAGCGCCTGGCCCTGCACAAGGAAGCGGCCGAGGTGTTGGGCGTGGAGTGGGAAGAGTACTGCGAGATGAATAATCTGGTGGTCTGAGAAAAACGCCAGCCTCTTCGGGGCTGGCGTTTTTTCGTATCAAAGGCTCAGTCGCATCGACAGATCCACGGCTTTCACATCCTTGGTCATTGCACCGATCGAGATGTAGTCCACGCCGGTCTCGGCAATCGGACGCAAGGTACTTTCGTTGATGCCACCGCTGGCCTCCAGCTTCGCCTTCCCGGCGTTCAGGCGTACGGCCTCGCGCATGTCGTCCAGGCTCAGTTCGTCGAGCATGATGATGTCGGCATCGGCCGCCAGGGCTTCCTTCAATTCCGTCAGGCTTTCGACCTCGACCTCCACCGGTTTGCCCGGTGCGATCTTGTGGGCGGCGGCAATGGCCTGGGTGATGCCGCCGCAGGCCGCGATGTGGTTTTCCTTGATCAGGAAGGCATCGTAGAGGCCGATGCGGTGGTTGTGGCAGCCGCCACAGGTCACTGCGTACTTCTGGGCCAGGCGCAGCCCGGGCAAGGTCTTGCGGGTGTCCAGCAGCTTGACCTGGGTGCCGGCGACAAAGTCCGCCAGGTAGCGAGCCCGGGTGGCCACGCCCGAGAGCATCTGCAGGAAATTCAGCGCACTGCGTTCGCCGGTCAGCAGCGAGCGGGCCGGGCCCTCGAGGTGAAACAGCGCCTGGTCGGGGCTGACCCGGTCGCCGTCGCGCACCTGCCAATGTACCGCCACGCGCGGATCCAGTTGCCGGAACACGGCATCGACCCAGGCGGTGCCACTGATGGTCGCGGCTTCCCGGGTAATGATGGTGGCCTTGGCCAGGCGTTCGGCGGGGATCAGTTGCGCGGTGATGTCGCCGCTGCCGACGTCTTCGAGCAACGCGCGGCGCACATTGGCTTCGATTTCAGCGGTCAGGTCGGCGAGACGTAGGTTCGGCATAACGGGCTCCACAGACAAAGTGGCCCGATTATAGGGCCAGTGTCCTGTCCCACAAGCATTGTTCCTTCCCGACGGCGCCCCTGATTGTCATGTCGTCCTGGGGCTGGCGACCTGCATTTGGTCGCCTGCGCGCAACATTTTCTCGATTTTCCGGTCACTTATTTCGATGTATTTCGAGCTGGGTCACAGAGTCCTCTGGTGCGACGGGGTTCTTTTACCAGATAATCCGCCTTTCGATTGACGTCATGGCTTTGACGTTTACGACCGAAGAACACCGTTTCAGGAGGCCAGGATGCACAACGACGGGAATGTAGTGCCTTTGCACAAGGTTTCTACCGATCAGGCGAATCGTTCGCCGCTCGCCCGTTTGCCTGTGATTCTGCTTCAGGTCCGCGACAAGGCCGCCCAGCAACTGCGCCTGGGCTTGCAAGGGTTGTTCGATAACGCCGACGACACATTGTTCGAAATGGCCGACCGGGCGCGCAACGATGTCGAACAGAACCTGTACTTCGAAGCCATGCGCGACTTGCGCCTGAAACGCAAAAGCATCGAGCGCGAGTTCATCGAGCAGTTTTTCGAGGCGTTCGTCAGCCTGGCCCAGTACGACCTGACCCAGGCTACGTTGACGCCGGCCCTGGCCCAGGCGCGATCGAGCCGCGACGACCTGGAGCGCCACCTGGCGGTGGAGGCCATGGTCACTCGGGTGCTGAGCCGCGACGGAGCTTCCCTGGATCAGTTGACGGCACGCCTCAGCGTGCTGCTGGCCCGGCCCATGGCCAATTCGCAGAATCCTCTGAGCCCCGCACTGCTGTGTGAAAACTTCCTGCAGGCCGGGCGCAACCTGGGGGTGGGAATCAAGGTCAAGCTGATCCTGCTCAAGCTGTTCGAGCGTTATGTGCTCAGCGAATGCGACCAGCTCTATGCCGAGGCCAACCAGTTGCTGGCCGCCACGGGCATTCTGCCGGACCTCAAGATTTCGCCCTCCCGGCGGGCGTCGGATCGCATCGAGGAGCCCACCCGATCCTTGCCGGAAAGGGCAGCCAGGCCGACGGTCGCTGAAGTCGATGACAGCGTGCAGGAGGTGTTCGCCGCGTTGCAGAAGCTGCTGGCGCAGGTGCGAGGCAGCGTGGCGCCGACCCTGGAGCCCAGTGCGCCGGCCCAGCCGATTTCCACTCGGGACCTGCTGCGTCTGCTGTCCCACCTGCAGCAGTATGTGCCAGCGCCCACCCAGCAGGATGAGTTCGACCTGCGCAGCCAGCTCGAACAACTGCTCACCCGTGTCAGCGTCAAGAGTGGCAAGTCTCGGGTGGTCGAAGGTGCTGATGAAGATGTGATCAACCTGATCTCGATGATGTTCGAGTTCATTCTCGACGACCATAACCTGCCCGAGACCCTCAAGGCGCTGATCGGCCGCCTGCAGATCCCGATGCTCAAGGTGGCGGTGCTGGACAAGAGTTTCTTCAGCCGCGGCAATCATCCGGCTCGACGGTTGCTCAATGAAATTGCCGACGCAGCCATGGGCTGGGGCGATTGCGACGATCATCAGCGGGACAATCTCTACGTGCGTATCGAACAGGTGGTCCAGCGCTTGCTGAACGACTTCATCGATGACCCGGCGATCTTTTCCGAAGTGCTGGCGGATTTCCTGGCCTTTACCAGCGACGAGCGGCGTCGCTGTGAGCTGCTCGAACAGCGCATTCGTGACGCCGAAGAGGGGCGGGCGAAGGCCGAGCTGGCGCGTTTACGGGTCGAAGGCGTATTGAACCAGGTGATGCTGGGCAAGACCCTGCCCCTGGCCGTGGTGGAGTTTGTGCAGCAGGCCTGGAGCCAGGTGCTGCTGTTGACCGGCTTCAAGCATGGCGAGGAGTCCGCCGAGTGGCGCGCCGATGTCCTGACCCTGGAGCAACTGATCTGGAGCGTCCAGTACCACGACGAATCCGATGCCGGCCTGCGCTTGCTGGCGATGGTGCCGGAGTTGCTCAAGGCGCTGCGCGAGGGCCTGAGCCGTTCGGCGTTCGATCCGTTCGCCACCAGCGAGTTTTTCAGCGAGTTGGAGCTCCTGCATGTGCAGGCGCTGCAGCGCATGGGCCAGGCCACGGAGCAGGCCCAGGCGTCCGATTCGCCGGAAATGATCGAAGTGAAGGAAAGAATTGTCTTGCGGCCTCCGCACAAGGCGCCAGCCGACAGCGCGGCGGTTCGCTTGCCGGCCGATGACGTAGGGCTGCGCCAGGTCGACCAGTTGCGCCTGGGAAGCTGGGTGGAATTCCAGGAGGATGAAGACAACAGCCTGCGTTGCAAGCTGGCGGCGATCATCGAGAGCACCGGCAAATACGTTTTCGTCAACCGCACCGGGCTCAAGGTGCAGGAGCACAGCCGTACCAGCCTGGCCCTGGAGTTCCGTCGCGGAGCGGCACGGGTACTGGACGACACCCTGCTGTTCGACAGGGCCCTGGAATCCGTGCTGGGCAACCTGCGACAACTCAATCGCGGCAAGTGATCGCGCTGGCGAGGCCGATCACGGCATACTGGCGGCATTGATCGTCGTCATCGAAGGAACCTGTATGCAGCTGGACCCCGCGAGCGGTTGGTGCCACGGCGTGCGTCATTGCCCGTCGCCCAACTTCAATGCGCGCCCCGAGGGCGAGATTTCCCTGCTGGTGATCCATAACATCAGTTTGCCGCCTGCCCAGTTCGCCACGGGCAAGGTCCAGGAATTTTTCCAGAATCGCCTGGATGTCACGGAACATCCCTATTTTGCCGGTATCGCCGACCTGCGCGTTTCCGCGCATTTCCTGATCGAGCGTGATGGCGCCATAACCCAGTTCGTCTCTTGTCTAGAGCGTGCGTGGCACGCCGGGGTTTCGTGCTTCGAAGGCCGGGAGACCTGCAATGATTTCTCCATAGGCATCGAGCTGGAGGGCACCGACGACCTGCCTTTCACCGACGCGCAATATGCCGCCCTGGTGGACCTGACACGGCAGTTGCAGGCGGCGTTCAGCTCGATCACTGTAGAGCGCATCTGCGGGCACAGCGACATTGCGCCGGGCCGCAAGACTGACCCGGGGCCGGCATTCGACTGGGCACGCTACCGTGCGGCCCTGACAGAAGGGGAAGGACAATGAGTTTTCTGGTGTTGCTGCTGGCGGTGTGGATCGAGAAGTTCTCGGCCTTGCGCCAGCGGATCCAGCGCGACGGCGGATGGCTGCGTGAGCTGAACAGGATCGAAGCGAGCCCTCGCTGGGTGAATCGGCCGTGGCTGGTGCTGGGAGTGATGGTACTGGCCCCCGTGGCGTTGCTGGCCTTGTTGCTGTGGGTGCTGGAGCCGGTGGCCTATGGTCTGCTGGCATTGCCGGTGCACCTGCTGGTGGTGATCTACAGCCTGGGACGCGGTGACCTGCTGGCCGAGCTGGGCCCCTTTCGCGATGCCTGGCGACGCGAAGACCTGCAGGCGGCGACTCATGTGGCCAAGCGCGACCTGGCTATCGAAGCCGACAATGGCGAGCAATTGCTGGGCAGGGTCCAGGGCCATCTGCTGTGGCAGGCCTACCAGAGCTTTTTTGCGGTGATCTTCTGGTACTTCCTCTTGGGGCCGGTGGCGGCCCTGAGTTATCGCTTGCTGGCGCTGGCTGCCGAACATAGCCAGAACCCTGGCGTGGCGGAGCGGGCGGCGCAATTGCGCCATGCCTTCGACTGGGTGCCGGTCCGGCTGCTGGCGGCCAGTTTCGCCTTGGTGGGCAACTTCGTCGGGGTCAGCCGGATCATGCTGCATGAACTGCTGAACTGGAACATCAGTGCTGCGCAACTGATCGATAAGGTCGGCCTGGCGGCTGGGGAAATTTCCGCTCCCCTGGCAGGGCCCGAGGGCATCAATAACCTGGATCGGCTCTGGGAGTTGCTGCTGCGTGCGGCGGTGCTCTGGTACGCCGGGTTTGCGGTGTGGACCGTACTGGCCTGACGGGCGCGAGACCACGCCGCCAGGCCTGTGACCCGAGGGCTTGCCTGCGCCCGGTTGCGGGCAATCGCGAACGTGCGTGGGCATTTCCTGAAGCGCCCCAGGATCTGCTTCGCAGGCCGGCTGCAGCAAGCCCCCGGCACGCGGGATCGCCTCACGATCGTTCCCGTTAACCTTAAGTTACAAATCTTCCTTCCGATTTAGGCTATACAGGGACAGCACCACCAATGGTGGCTTTCTGCTGTCGCTGTGCGCGTGCTCATAAAAATAAAAACACTACCGGGAGGCTTTCCTGTGAAGAGTTTGCTCTGGCCCGCCGTCGCCCTGATGAACCGTCTGAGCTTTGGCATGAAGTTCAGCCTGATCAGTGTGTTGTTTCTAGTGCCGATGCTGGTGACCAACTTCTTTCTGGTGCGCGAGTCCTATCGGGAATTGCAGGGCACCCATGTGGAGTTGCAGAGCCTCGACCTGCTGGGCAGCAGCCTGAGCCTGCGCCGCGATCTGGAAACCCTTAACAACCTGGTGCAGATCAATGCCAGCCTGGGCCAATCCGGCAAGGCCGGCGATGTGGAAGCGAAGATCGGCACGCTCGAACAACAGGTCCTCGCCCGCCTGCAGGGCATGACCGCCATGGCCGTGGAACCCGAGCAGGCAGAGGCCTTCGTTGCCAAGCGCGACGAAATGGTCGCTGCGTTCAAGGCCCAGCAGGCCGAGAGTTCCCTGCAAAGCAAAAGCGCCTTGATCGGCAAGCTGCTCAATAGCGCGCAAATGCTGAGCCAGATCATCGCCAGCCAGGCAGGCCTGAGCCGCGATGGGCAGGGTGATATCCGTCAACTCAGCGAACTGATCACCGCTGTGACTCCCAACGTGACCCAGATCCTGGGTGAAGGCCGCGCGTTGGGCGCGTCATCCCTGGGGCTGGGGTTTCTCAACTCCTCGTCGAGCACCCGGTTCGACGAGTGGCTGGCACAGGTCGAAAAGCTTCAGGGCGAATACGATCTGAAATTGCAGGACGCCCTGGGCTCGAGCAAGGCGGCCGGGCAGGCGTTGGCCGAGCCGGCGGCCAGCAGCAAGAACACCCTCAGGCAAGCGGCGGAACTGATCGAAGAACAAGTGGTGATGGCCGACACCCTCGATGCACCCTGGTCGGCCTTCTACGATCAGGTCAGTGGGCTGATGGCCCAGACCTACCGGCTGAACGAATCGACCCTGGGCTTTCTCGGCGCCCAACTGCAGCATCGCCTGGAGCAGAATCGCAGCCACATGGTGCTGCAAGCCGTGGCGCTGGCGGCGGTATTCCTGCTGATTTTCTACCTGTACGCCGGCTTCTATGCCTCGACCCGTACGACGCTCCAGCGCCTGGGGCAGATGATGGACAAGGTGGCGGCCGGGGACATGACGGTCAACTTCGTGGCCAGCAGCAAGGATGAGCTGGGCGAATTGGGCGCGGTGTTCAATGGCACGGTGGCGAAGATCCACGACCTGATCGAACAGGTGGGCCGCACGGTCGCCGAGGTGGAGCGCCAGGCCGGGCAGGTGGAAACCGTCTCGGCCCGCAGCAACCAGGCGGTTGCCGGCCAGCGGAGCCAGATCGAGCTGGTGGCCACGGCCATGAACCAGATGTCGGCCACCGCCCAGGAAGTGGCTCGCAGTGCCGCGGCGGCGGTCAGCAGCGCCCACAGCGTCAACGACGAAACCCTCAGCGGCCGAGGCCTGGTGGAATCCCAGCAGGGCAGCATTGCCCGCTTGGCCAGCGAGATCGACCAGTCGGTACAGGTCATCAATCAACTGGCGACCGACAGCCAGGCCATCAGCCGCGTGCTGGACGTGATCAAGAGCATCGCCGAGCAGACCAACCTGCTGGCCCTCAACGCCGCCATCGAAGCGGCCCGGGCCGGTGAGCAGGGGCGCGGCTTCGCGGTGGTGGCCGACGAAGTGCGGACGCTGGCCAAGCGCACCCAGCAATCGACCGAAGAAATCGAAGCGATGATCAGTCGCCTGCACGGCGGCGTGGGGGCTGCGGTCCGGGCCATGGGCACCAGTCATGAAATGGCCAGCGGCACGGTAGGCCAATCGGAACAGGTCCAGCAGGCCCTGGAAAATATCCTCGGCGCCGTGGGCATGATCGTCGACCAGAACCAGCAGATCGCCGCCGCCGTGGAACAGCAGACGGCCGTGGCCCATGACATCGACCAGAACATCGTCGAGATCAACCGCGCCGGCGAACGCACCGCCGAAGGTGCACACCAGACCGAGGATGCCAGCCGGGCATTGTCAGCCCAGGTGGTGCAGCTCAAGCAATTGATCAATGCGTTTCGGGTGTAGACCGTTGTGGGAGCGAGCCTGCTCGCGCCCACAGGTTTTACCAGTTGAAGAGTTGGCGGGCGTTGGCGGTGCTGGCCTCGGCCAGTCGCTCAGGCGTCACCGCCATGATCCCGGCCAGTGCCTCGCAGATAGCCGGTAGATGCGCAGGGCTGTTGCGCTGACCGGGGAACATCGCCGGCGCCATGTCCGGTGAGTCGGTCTCCAGCACGACGGCGTCCAGGGGCAGTTTCGCCAGCACGCGGTGCATGCGCAGGGCCTGGGGCCAGGTCGCGGCACCGCCCAGGCCAAGCTTGAAGCCTAGCTTGATGTATTCGCGTGCCTCTTCGTAGCTGCCGGCGAAGGCGTGGATGATGCCTGTGCGTTCCAGGGCGAAGCGCTTGAGGGTCGCGATCACGGCGGCGTGGCTGCGGCGTACATGGATCAGCGCCGGCAGGCGGAATTGCGCCGCCAGTTGCAACTGCGCCTCGAACAGCGTCTGCTGGCGCTCGCGGTCGAGGGTTTCGATGTAGTAATCCAGGCCGATTTCACCTACCGCGCACAGTTGCCGATGCCCGGCCAGGCGGTCCAGCCAGTCGTGCAGTTGCGTCACGTCGTCGGCGCGATGCTGGTCCAGGTAGACCGGGTGCAGGCCCAGCGCGGCGTGCAGGTCCGGGTCGCTCTGCACCAGGTCCCAGACGCGCTGCCAATTGTCCCGATGCACCCCCAGCACCACCATCTCCCGGACGCCCAGCGCGCGGCTATTGGCCAGCAGCGCCGGCCGGTCCGCGTCGAAGTCGGGAAAGTCCAGGTGGGTGTGGGTGTCGATCAGCTCCATGTTCCGGCCCTGAAATGCTCAACCCTGGTGGATGCGCTGTTTGAATGTCCGCGCGATGGCTTGCACACCCGGCTGGTATTCATCGTTTTCGATGGCTGCCAGGGCCAGTTCCAGTGCCTTGTCGGCAATCAGTTGATGTTGCTGGGACATGGCGTTGACCGGCAGTGGCAGGAAGTCCAGCAGTTGTGTGTCGCCGAACGTACCCAGGCGCAGCGGGCGCGCCTTGAGCGGGAAGTCGTGCAGGGCGTCGAACACCCCTTGCAGCAGGACGTAGGACGTGGTGATCAGTGCATCGGGCAAGTGACCGAGGCGTTCGAGCAACTCCTCCATCAACTGGCGACCGCATTCCCGGCTGAACGACTCGCCGTGTTCGATCAATACCTGGCCGTCGAACCCGGCCAGTGCCTGGCGAAAACCGGCGGCCCGTTCCTGGCTGATGCTCAGCTCTGGGCGAGCGCCGATCAGCGCGATCTGCCGGGGCTGTGTTTCCAGCAGGCTGCGGGTCAATTGCAGGCTGGCCTGGCGATCGTCGCTGATCACCGAGCAGAAGTGGGCCGGTTCCATTACCCGGTCGATGGCGATGATCGGGATGCCCTTGGCCTGCAGTTGGCGATAACTGTCATCGCCGGCGGGCAGGCAGCTGGCGACAATCAGCGCATCGCAGCGGCGGGCGCGGAACAGCTGCAAGAGCTGGCGCTCGCTGTCGGGCGCGTCGTCGGAGCTGGCGATCAGCAACTGATAGCCCTGGGCCCGGGCGCCTTGTTCCAGCAGCTTGGCGATGCGGGCGTAACTGGGGTTTTCCAGATCCGGCAGGATGAAGCCCAGGGTACGGGTGTACCGGCTGCGCAGCCCGGCGGCCTGGGGATTGGGCGTGAAGCCGTGTTCTTCGACCACCGCGCGCACCCGCTCGACGGTCGCGTTGCTGATGCGTTGCTGTTCGGCCTTGCCGTTGATGACATAACTGGCGGTGGTGACGGACACACCGGCCAGTTGGGCGATATCACTGAGTTTCAACCCGGTTTTCCTTGTTTTTTCGAGGTTGCCCCGACAATGAGCAGCCATCCTACCCGATTGTGGGTGACGGACGCTTTCGACAAGTTGCACTTCAAGGATGAAAGATTATCGAGTAACGTGCCAATCTTTCTAGATTAAACGTTTCAGCAAGCGTATTTTCAAGGCTGACAGAAATTTTGGCGACTCTGCCGCGATCCCGCCAAATGCTGTCCTGTCGCGTTAGGGTACAAAGCCTAAGCTGATTCATTCAAAACAATACCTGGCGACCACCGGACGCCAAAAAGGAGAAAGCATGCTCGAGCTCAATCCAGAGCAGATATCCATGGCCCAGACGGCTGTGGATAAAGCCGCCGCGCTGCAATTGCTCGCTGACAAACTGGTTGCCGATGGCCTGGTGGCCGAAGGTTATCTCGCCGGCTTGCAGGCCCGCGAAGCACAGGGCTCGACCTTTCTTGGCCAAGGTATCGCCATTCCCCACGGTACGCCGCAGACCCGCGACCTGGTTCACTCCACGGGCGTGCGCTTGCTGCAGTTCCCCGACGGGGTGGATTGGGGCGATGGACAGATCGTCTACCTGGCGATCGGCATCGCGGCCAAATCCGACGAACACCTGCGTTTGCTGCAATTGCTGACCCGGGCCCTGGGCGAGACCGACCTGGGCCAGGCCCTGCGCCGTGCCAGTTCTGCCGAGGCGCTGTTGAAGCTGCTGCAAGGGGCGCCACAGGAACTGGCCCTGGACGCACAGATGATCGGCCTGGGTGTGTCGGCCGATGATTTCGAAGAACTGGTCTGGCGTGGCGCCCGCCTGCTGCGCCAGGCCGATTGCGTCAGCAATGGGTTTGCCGGGGTCTTGCAGCAAGTCGATGCGCTGCCCCTGGGCGATGGCCTGTGGTGGTTGCACAGCGAACAGACGGTCAAGCGTCCGGGCCTGGCGTTCGTGACGCCGGACAAACCCATCCGTTATCTCGGCCAGCCCCTGAGCGGGTTGTTCTGCCTGGCCAGTCTCGGCGAGGCGCACCAGGCGCTGCTCGAACGCCTGTGTGCGTTGTTGATCGAAGGGCGCGGCCACGAACTGGGGCGGGCCACCAGCAGTCGCAAGGTACTGGAAGTGCTGGGCGGCGAGTTGCCCGCCGACTGGCCCAGCGCCCGCATCGGCCTGGCCAATGCCCATGGCTTGCATGCGCGTCCGGCCAAGATCCTCGCGCAACTGGCCAAGAGCTTCGAAGGCGAGATTCGCGTGCGGATCGTCGATGGCCAGGACAGCGCCGTGTCGGCCAAGAGCCTGAGCAAGCTGCTGAGCCTGGGCGCCCGGCGCGGCCAGGTCCTGGAGTTCATTGCCGAACCGAGCATTGCCAACGATGCGTTGCCGGCACTGCTGGCGGCCATTGAAGAAGGCCTGGGCGAAGAGGTCGAACCGTTGCCGCCACCGAGTGCGCCACGGGAAACCGTGATGGCCGAGGTCGCGACCGTCATGCTGGCGCCTGAATCCGGCAGCCTGATCCAGGCCGTCGCCGCCGCCCCGGGCATCGCCATCGGCCCGGCCCATATCCAGGTACTGCAGGCCATCGACTATCCGCTGCGCGGTGAATCGGCGGCCATCGAGCGCGAGCGCCTGCAGAACGCCTTGAGCCAGGTGCGGCGCGACATCCAGGGCCTGATCGAACGCGCCAAGGCCAAGGCTGTTCGCGAGATCTTCATCACCCACCAGGAAATGCTCGACGACCCGGAGCTGACCGACGAAGTCGACACCCGCTTGAAGCTGGGCGAGAGTGCGCAGGCGGCGTGGATGGGCGTGATCGAAGCCGCCGCCAAAGAGCAGGAGGCCTTGCAGGATGCCTTGCTGGCCGAGCGGGCCGCCGACCTGCGGGACGTTGGCCGTCGGGTGCTGGCGCAACTGTGTGGCGTCGAAACCCCGAACGAACCCGAGCAGCCGTACATCCTGGTGATGGACGAAGTGGGGCCGTCCGATGTGGCTCGTCTGGATCCGAGCCGCGTGGCCGGGATCCTCACCGCCCGGGGCGGCGCCACTGCCCATAGCGCTATCGTCGCCCGTGCCCTGGGCATCCCGGCGCTGGTGGGGGCCGGCGCCGCGGTGTTGCTGCTGGCGCCGGGCACGCCATTGTTGCTGGACGGGCAGCGCGGCCGCCTGCATGTCGATCCGGACGCCGCCACTTTGCAACGCGCTGTCGAGGAGCGCGACACCCGCGAACAGCGCCTCAAGGTCGCCGCCCAACAGCGTCACCAACCGGCATTGACCCGTGATGGCCACGCGGTGGAAGTGTTCGCCAACATCGGCGAAAGCGCCGGGGTCGCCAGCGCTGTGGAGCAGGGCGCCGAGGGCATCGGCCTGTTGCGCACCGAGCTGATTTTCATGGCCCACACCCAGGCGCCGGACGAGGCCATCCAGGAAGCCGAATACCGCAAGGTGCTCGACGGCCTGGCCGGTCGACCACTGGTGGTGCGCACCCTCGATGTGGGGGGCGACAAGCCGCTGCCGTACTGGCCGATAGCCAAAGAGGAAAACCCTTTCCTCGGCGTGCGGGGCATTCGTCTGACCCTGCAGCGTCCGCAGATCATGGAGGCGCAATTGCGGGCCTTGCTGCGTTCGGCGGACAACCGTCCGCTACGGATCATGTTTCCCATGGTGGGCAGCGTCGAAGAGTGGCGCCAGGCCCGGGACATGACCGAGCGCCTGCGCCGGGAAATCCCTGTGGCGGACCTGCAGCTGGGGATCATGATCGAAGTGCCGTCCGCTGCGCTGCTGGCCCCGGTACTCGCCAAGGAAGTGGATTTCTTCAGCGTCGGCACCAACGACCTGACCCAGTACACCCTGGCCATCGACCGTGGCCACCCGAGCCTCTCGGCCCAGGCCGATGGCCTGCACCCGGCGGTGCTGCAACTGATCGACATCACCGTGCGCGCCGCGCATGCCCACGGCAAGTGGGTCGGTGTGTGCGGTGAGCTGGCGGCCGACCCGCTGGCGGTGCCGGTGCTGGTAGGCCTGGGTGTGGACGAACTGAGTGTTTCAGCCCGTAGCATCGCCGAGGTCAAGGCACGGGTACGCGAATTGACCCTCGAACAGGCCAAAGCCCTCGCCCAGGAGGCGCTGGCCGTGGGCAGCGCCAATGACGTGCGCACATTAGTGGAGGCGCTGTAATGGCGAAGATTCTTACCCTGACCCTCAATCCGGCGCTCGACCTCACAGTGGAACTGGCGCGTCTGGAGCCGGGGCAGGTCAACCGCAGCGATGCCATGCACAGCCACGCCGCCGGTAAAGGCGTGAACGTGGCCCAGGTCCTGGCCGACCTGGGGCATACGCTGACCGTCAGCGGTTTTCTCGGCGAAGACAACGCCCAGGCGTTCGAGACGCTGTTCGCCCAGCGCGGCTTTACCGATGCCTTTATCCGGGTGCCCGGTGAAACCCGCAGCAACATCAAGCTGGCCGAGCAGGATGGGCGCATCACGGACCTCAACGGTCCGGGCCCGAAGGTCGATGACGCCGCGCAACAGGCATTGCTCGAGCGGCTGGAACGGATCGCCCCCGGTCACGATGCCGTGGTGGTGGCGGGCAGCTTGCCCCGTGGGGTCAGCCCGCAATGGTTGCAAGCCCTGATCACGCGCTTGAAGACACTCGGCCTGAAAGTGGCCCTGGACACCAGCGGCGAAGCCTTGCGCGTCGCACTGGCGGCCGGACCCTGGCTGATCAAGCCGAACACCGAGGAACTGGCCGATGCGCTGGGGTGTGATGTAGTGAGCGAATCGGCCCAGGTCGAGGCTGCGCAGCGCCTGCACGCACAGGGCGTCGAGCAGGTGGTGATTTCCCATGGCGCCGACGGGGTGAACTGGTTCAGTGCCGGATCGGCGCTGCATGCCTCGCCGCCCCGGGTCACCGTCGCCAGCACCGTGGGCGCCGGGGACTCGCTGTTGGCGGGCATGCTCCACGGCCTGCTGGGCGCGCACACCCCCGAGCAGACCCTGCGCACCGCCACGGCCATCGCCGCCATGGCCGTGACGCAGATCGGTTTCGGCATCCGTGACACCGCGTTGCTGGCGTCGCTTGAACAGGGCGTGCGCGTGCGCCCCCTGACAGAACAATAAGAGGGTTCGCAAGTATGAAACTAGCCATTGTGACGGCCTGCCCGAACGGCATGGTCACCAGTGTGTTGTGCGCCCGCCTGCTGGACGCGGCGGCCCAGCGCCAGGGATGGAGCACCAGCGTCGAGGTGCATGACGCGACCCATCCGGAACGCCAGTTGTCGACGGCGACCCTTGAAGCCGCCGAATGGATCTTGCTGGTTGCCAGCGGCCCGGTGGATCTGTCGCGATTCGTCGGCAAGCGGGTATTTCGCAGCACACCGGCCCAGGCCCTGCAGGACGTTGATGCGGTGCTGCGTCGTGGCGCCGTAGAAGCTGAGGTTCTGGGCGAGGCCGACGCGTTCGCACAAGAACCGGCGGCGTCGGCCGAGCGTGCCCCGCGCCTGGTTGCCATCACCGCATGCCCAACGGGCGTTGCCCATACCTTCATGGCCGCCGAAGCCTTGCAGCAGGCGGCGACGAAACTGGGCTACGACCTGCAGGTGGAAACCCAGGGCTCGGTCGGTGCGCGCAATCCGTTGAGCGCCGAGGCCATCGCCGAAGCGGACGTGGTGCTGCTGGCGACCGACATTGAAGTCGCCACCGAGCGGTTTGCTGGCAAGAAGATCTATCGTTGCAGCACTGGCGTGGCCTTGAAACAGGCCGAAGCGACGCTGAACAAAGCGCTGGTCGAAGGTCGCCAGGAAAGCGCCTCGAGCGGCGCCAGCGCCCCGGCCAAGTCGGAAAAGACCGGCGCCTACAAGCACCTGCTGACCGGCGTATCGTTCATGCTGCCGATGGTGGTGGCCGGTGGTTTGATGATCGCCTTGTCGTTCGTGTTCGGCATCGAGGCCTTCAAGGAGCCTGGCACCCTGGCGGCCGCGCTGATGCAGATTGGCGGCGACACGGCGTTCAAGCTGATGGTGCCGCTGCTGGCCGGCTACATCGCCTATTCCATCGCCGACCGTCCGGGCCTGGCGCCGGGAATGATCGGGGGAATGCTGGCAAGCACCCTGGGGGCCGGCTTCATCGGCGGCATCATCGCCGGTTTCCTGGCCGGTTATGCGGCCAAGGCGATCAATCGCTACGCCCGACTGCCCCAGAGCCTGGAAGCGCTCAAGCCGATCCTGATCATCCCGCTGCTGGCGAGCCTGTTCACTGGCCTGGTGATGATCTACGTGGTGGGCAAGCCAGTGGCGGGCATGCTGGATGCCCTGACCCATTTCCTCGATAGCATGGGCACCGCCAATGCCATTTTGCTGGGCGTGCTGCTGGGCGCGATGATGTGCATCGACCTGGGTGGGCCCATCAACAAGGCCGCCTACGCGTTTTCGGTGGGCCTGCTGGCTTCCCAGAGTTACGCACCGATGGCCGCGACCATGGCCGCCGGCATGGTGCCGCCGATTGGCCTGGGTATCGCCACCTTCATCGCCCGGCGCAAGTTCGCCCGGACCGAACGCGAGGCCGGCAAGGCGGCCCTGGTGCTGGGGCTGTGCTTCATCTCCGAAGGCGCCATTCCATTCGCCGCCAAGGACCCGTTGCGGGTGATTCCGGCCAGCATTGCCGGTGGTGCGCTGACCGGTGCGTTGTCGATGTACTTCGGCTGCAAACTCATGGCACCCCACGGCGGTCTGTTCGTGATGCTGATCCCCAATGCCATCAATCATGCGCTGCTGTACCTGCTGGCGATCGTGGCGGGTAGCTTGCTGACGGCGGTGGTGTATGCGTTGCTCAAGCGGCCTGAGGGGGTGGAAATGACGTTGGAGCCGGCCAAGGCCTGATCGCTTCTTTGAAACAATGAAATTCCCCTGTGGGAGCGAGCTTGCTCGCGATAGCGGTGTATCGGTGGACAACTGGGTTGCCTGACACTCCGCCATCGCGAGCACGCTAGCTCCCACATTGCTTTTGGGGCGGGCATGAATTCCCTGTCACACCCACTTCACACACCCATGCTTTAGTTTTCCCATTTCAAGGGAGAACACCATGAGCGAATTCGACCGGGGCCGTCGTCGTGTGATTCAAGCCGTGGGGGCGGGGTTGTTATTGCCGGGGCTGGCACCGGCAGTGATCGCTTCGGTGAAGGATCGTCCGCTGATCACCGACGGCGTGCAGTCCGGCGACTTGCGCGGTGACCGGGCGATGATCTGGAGCCGTTGCGATCGTCCGGCACGGATGGTGGTGCAATGGGATACCCGCAGCCGGTTCCACAACCCCCGGCAGGTCGTTTCGCCTGTGGTGGACAGCCGCAGCGATTTCACGGCGCGGGTGGAGCTCAGCGGATTGCCGCCCGACCAGGCTGTGTTCTATCGCGTGCGTTTCGAAGACGCCCAATACGGCGTTGCCAGCGAACCCTGGCTCGGTCACTTGCGCAGCGTGCCGCAATTCAAGCGCAACATCCGCTTTGTCTGGAGCGGCGATACCGTCGGCCAGGGCTTTGGTATCAACCCGGATATCGGTGGCATGCGGATCTACGAGGCCATGCGCCTGCGCCTGCCGGATTTTTTCATCCACAGCGGCGACACCATCTATGCCGACGGTCCGGTCCCGGCGCAGATCACCACCGAAGGCGGTCGTATCTGGCGCAACCTCACCACCGAAGCCAAGAGCAAGGTCGCCGAGACCCTGGATGAATACCGTGGCAACTATCGTTACAACCTGATGGACGAGAACCTGCGGCGCTTCAATGCCGAGGTGCCGCAGATCTGGCAATGGGACGACCACGAAGTGGTGAACAACTGGTCACCCGGTAAACAGCTGGATGAGCGCTACCAGACCAAGGACATCCACACCCTGGTGGGGCGTGCACGGCAGGCCTGGCTGGAATACGCGCCGATGCGCCTGCAGAAGGCCGACGGCGGCGGGCGGATCTACCGCAAGCTCGGCTATGGGCCGATGCTGGATGTCTTCGTGCTGGACATGCGCAGTTACCGCGAAGCCAACGACGCCAACCTGGGCGCAGCCAAACCGTTCCTTGGCCGCGAGCAGCTGAACTGGCTCAAGCGCGAATTGAAGCAGTCCCGTGCCCAATGGAAAGTCATCGCCGCCGACATGCCCATCGGCCTGGGTGTGCCTGACGGGGAGGTCAGCCCCGGTGTACCGCGCTGGGAGGCGGTTGCCAATGGTGACCCGGGCCAGGCCCAGGGGCGCGAGGTGGAAATCGCCGAGCTGCTCGGCTACTTGCGCAAGCATCAAGTGCGCAACTACGTCTGGCTGACCGCCGATGTCCATTATTGCGCCGCCCACCATTACCACCCGGAGCAGGCCGCATTCCAGGACTTCGAGCCGTTCTGGGAGTTTGTCGCCGGGCCCTTGAATGCTGGCAGCTTCGGACCCAACGCCCTGGACAAGACCTTCGGGCCCGAGGTGGTGTTCCAGAAGGCCCCGCCAGCGCAGAACACCTCGCCGTTCGCCGGCTACCAGTTCTTCGGTGAGGTGAACATCGACGGGCAGAGCGGGGAGATGAGCGTGGTGCTGCGGGATCTGCAAGGGGTGGCGGTATTCGAGAAGAAGTTGCAGCCGGTTTGAATGTCAGCCATGCAACGCTCCCACAGGGTCGATGTTGCGGCCAGGATCAGTAGACGTCCCGCCGATACCGCCCCTGCTCGATCAGCCGTTCCACGTCCTCGCGGCCCAGCACCAGGTTGAGCACGTGATCCACCCCTGACGCCATGCCCTGCAAGCTGCCGCAGACATAGATCACCGCGCCGTCGGCCATCCATTGCTTGAGCAGCGCGGCCGATTCCAGCAGGCGGTCCTGGACGTAGATTTTCTGTTCCTGATCCCGGGAAAAGGCCAGGTCCAGGCGCTCCAGGTCGCCGGAGGTCACCCATTCCTGCAACTCGTCGCGGCAGTGGAAATCGTGTTCGCGGTTGCGTTCGCCAAACAGCAACCAATTGCGCTGCATGCCCTCGGCGACCCGGGCCTTGAGCAGGCTGCGCAGGCCCGCCAGGCCCGTGCCATTGCCCAGCAGAATCATCGGTACGCCCTGAGGCGGCAGATGGAAACCGCTGTTGCGGCGCACGCGCAGGGTGATGGCGCTGCCCAGCGGGGCGTGTTCGGTGAGCCAGCCGGAGCCGATGCCCAGGCTGCCATCGGCGTGGCGTTCCTGGCGTACGATCAGCTCCAGCGAGCCATCGGCCGGGATCGAGGCGATGGAATATTCGCGTATGGCCAGGGGCGCCAATGCATCGAACAGGGCCTGGGCATGCAGTCCCACCAGGTGAGCGCGGTTGGCCGGCAACTGACGGGTGGCCAGGGCCTGTTCCAGGCTGTGCGGCAGGCCGTCGACCTGCACCTTGGCATTGCCGGCGATGCCCAGGCCATCGAGGAACTGCTCGATGGCCCAGCGGTCGTTGCGTGGCAACACCTGCACCAGGTCGCCGGCCAGCCAACTGCTCGGGCCAGGGGCGGTGAGCCCCAACAGGTACACGCCCGAGCCGCTGCTGTCGGGGTTGAGCAGAGTGCGCTGGTTCAACGTCCAGTTTTCGAAGTCGGGGGCTTTCCAGGTATCGGCCGGCGCCTGGCCGGTCAGTTCGGCCAATTGCTGCTGCCAGTGACGCAGGGCGTACGGGTCGCCGCTGTCGACTTCCACCGGGGCGAACAACGTCTTGCCGCCGTGCTCGGCCAACCAGGCGTGCAGGCGCCGGGCGAAGCCACAGAAGTTCTCGTACTGTCGATCCCCAAGGCCCAGCACCGAGTAGTGCAGGCGTTCCAGGCTCAGGGTTTGGCCCAGCACCTTGCGCTCGAACCCACGGGCGCTGTCCGGTCCTTCACCGTCGCCAAAGGTACTGACCACGAACAAGGCATGGGTGGAGTGGCTCAGGTCCTGTTCGCTGACGCCGGCCAGCGGCCGGACATTCACCGGCACCCCGGCGGCCTGGAGTTGGCCGGCGGTCTGCCAGGCCAGTTGTTCGGCGAAGCCGCTCTGGCTGGCGAACCCGATCAGCCAGGCCGGCGCATCGCCGTGCTGGCTGGACAGCGCCTGGCGCGCCTGCCTGGCCTGGCGTTTCTTGCGACGACGGTCCAGGTACAACAACCAGCCGGTAATGAAGAACAGTGGCATGGCCAGCGCGGCAACCGTCACCAGGATCCGCCCGGGCAGGCCGAAATAACTGCCGACATGCAGGGCATAGACGCTGGTCAGCAGTTGTGCCTTGAGGCTCTTGTCGCTGTAGCGGCTGTGTCGGGTGATGGCGCCGGTGGCCGGGTCGAGCATGATCTGGTTCAACGCGCGATCATGAGGCGAATTCTTCAGCAGGTAGAACACCGTCGCCGGTTGCCCGGCCACCGGTGGCATGCGCACGTTATAGGCGGACAGGTCCGGCCCTGCGAGGCTGTAGATGCTGCTCCACATGGCCCGGTAGTCGGCCACCGGCGGCGGGCCTTCCGGTGCCGGCCCCCGGTTGCGCACCCTTTCGTCCTTGGGTGAGTCGGAGAGCAGACGTGTCACGCCTTTGTTGTACCACTCGTACGACCAGGTCAGGCCGGTCAGGGCGGCCAGCAGGTAGAACACCAGGCACCAGGTGCCGGCCACCGAGTGCAGGTCCCAATTGAAGCCGCGGCCTTTCTTCGCCCAGTCGAGGGTCAGCCAGGCGCGCCAGTTCTTCCATTGCCTCGGCCAGCGCAGATAAAGCCCGGACAGGCAGAAGAACACCAGGATCAGCGTGCACGCCCCGGTGATCTGCCGGCCCACGTCATCCAGGGCCAGGATGCGATGCAGCTTGAGCACCAGGACAAAGAAGTCCTGGCCCACCACGTCGCCCATGAACTGGGCGTTGTAGGGATTGAAATAACGCATGGCCCCGCGTTTTTCCCCGGGCGGGGCGGTGAAGATCACCCGCGCGGCATTGCCGCTGTCGGTCTCGACCCAGAGCATGTTCACGGTCTTGCCGGAGGCGGCTTCGATCTGTTCCACCAGTTCGGCCGGCGGCAGGACGCCGGCCGGCTGTTTCGGGACCACCAGCACATGGGGGTTCAATGCCCTCAGGATCTCATCCTGGAACGACACCGCCGCACCGGTAATGCCCATGAATGCCAGGACCAGGCCGGCACTGATGCCAAAGAACCAGTGCAACTGGAACAGGGTTTTCTTCAACACATCGCTCGCCTTGTTCATGTATTACGTTTCATCACGGCGCGTATTATGCCGTGTGTTATCGAGAAGCATTCATAAACACGTATAAAAGCCCCGATCATTCGTATGAACGGGGCTCGGGCACGCTGTTGGCCGGCTGTTGGAAACATGTGGCGAGAGCAGGCTGCCTCGCCACGAGCCGTATGGCTGCCGGTCAGAAATGGAAGTTGGTGCTCACCAACGCGGTCCGTCCGGCTGCCTGGTTGGCGAAGTGGTTGCCCAATGCCTTGTCGTAGTAGGTTTCGTCCGTCAGGTTCTGCACGTTGAGTTGCAGGTCCAGGTGCTTGCTGACCTTGTAGCTGGCCATGGCGTCGTAGCGCACATAGGAATCGACCATGGTGGTGTTGGCGACGTTGCCGAACACGTCGTCGACATAGAAGGCGCCGCCACCGAGGGTCAGCTTCGGTGTGACCGCATAGGTGGTCCAGACGCTGGCACTGTTTTTCGGCGTGTTGGGTAGCTGGTTGCCGTCGGTGACGCTCAAGGGGCCACCATCGACCTGTTCACTGTCCAGGTAGCTGTAGCCGGCGAACACCTGCCATTTATCCGTGATCTTGCCGCTGGCCGAAAGCTCGATGCCATCGACACGGGTCTTGCCAGCGTTCTCGTACGTGGTGGTATCGACCTGGACCCGCGCGTTTTCCTTCTCGGTGCGGAACACCGCGGCGGTCAACGACAGGCGGCTGCCCAGCAGGTCCCACTTGGTGCCGATCTCGTAGTTCTTGGTGGTTTCCGGCTCCATGTCGCTCTTGAGCAGGTTGCCGTTGCGGTCCGGCGTACCGCCCAGCGGATTGCCTTCCTGGCCTTCGCCAACCATGTTGCCCGGCGGTGTGGCCGAGGTGGCGTAGGAGACATAGAGGCTGGCGTTGTCCGCGGGTTTCCACACCAGGCCCAACTGACCGGTGACGAATTCGCTCACGTCATCGCCCTTGGACGTGGTGGTGCCGGCGGCGTTGTAGGTTTTGTATTTCGTGTCGAAGTGGTCGTAGCGCAGGCCCATGTTCAGCAGCCATTGCGGTGACAGCTCCAGGGTGTCGAATGCGTAGATCGCACGGGTGACGCTGGTGGTGTCGGTGCCGGCATAGTTGCGGGCAATCCTGCCGTTCCATGGATCGTCCGGGTTCGGGTTGGACAGCGACGTACAGTTGTAGCCGCTCGGTGCCCCGATTGTCGATGGCGTGCAGTTGGTGTTCGCGGCAGTCGTGCCGGGCACGGTGTCGGTGTTGACGGTATAGGAGGATTTCTCGCCTTTCTCGCGGCTCAGCTCGATGCCGGTGGAGAAACTGTTCTTGAAGCCGGCGATGTAGAAATCCCCGAACAGGTCGGTCTGGTTGGTGGTGGTATCGACATTGCTGACCCGGGTATTGGCCCGGCGCCAGACGCTGCCGTTGTTGACATTGCCCTTGCTGTCGTCGGGCTGGGTCAGGATGTAATCCTGCATGCTGGAGCCGTGGCGCAGGGTGTTCTTGACGGTCAGCGCATCGTTCAGGTCGTGCTCGATGGCGAAGGTCGCCGTGTCGGTCCGGGTCTTGCGCATGTCACGGTCGGTCAGGCCGTAGAAGTTGCTGCTGTCGCCGCCGTCGTTGGGCTTGTCCGGATTGGACTTGTTGCGATCGGCCGTCCTGCCCGATGCGGGCATGGAGTAGGGGATGCCAGCATCCGGCAGATCATTGCTTTCCAAGTGGTAGTAGTCGAGGTTGACCCGGGTGTCGGTGCCCAGGCCGAACGCCAGCGAAGGGGCAACGCCCCAGCGGTCGTAGTTGATCTTGTCGCGGCCGGCGACGTTGCTTTCGTGGCTCATCAGGTTCAGGCGGCCGGCGGCGGTGTCGCTGAACTGGTAGTTGCCATCCAGGGTATAGCGCTGGGTCTGGTCGGTTCCCCAGGTGAAGCCACCGTCGAAGGAATTCCCCAGGTGCGCTTTTTTACTCACCAGGTTGATGGTGCCACCTGCGGCGCCGCGTCCGCCAATGGTCGAATTCGGGCCCTTGCTGACTTCAATGGACTCCACGGCAAAGATTTCACGGCTTTGCGAACCGGTGTCGCGCACGCCGTCCAGGTAAGTGTCGCCCTGGGCATCGAAACCCCGGATGAACGGACGGTCGCCCTGGGGGTTGCCGCCTTCCCCGGCACCGAACGTAATGCCCGGCACTGTGCGCAATGCGTCCTGCATGTTGAGCGCGCCGGTGTCCTTGAGGACCTGCTGCGGGATGACCGTCACCGAGCGCGGCGTATCCACTAGCGGGGCGGTGTACTTGGGCGACGAGGCTTTCTCGACCTGATAGGAAGTGTTGTCCTGAATCTCGCCGGTGATGTTGGTGGCTTCCAGGGAAATGGCCTCGCGCGGGGCCTGCTCATCGTTGTTTTGTGCCGCTTGAACCATTTGTGTCACGGATGTCGCACTGAGGGCGACGCCGATGGCGGACGCCAGCAAACGCGGCGAATTGGCTGGTAATTGTATCGATTGACGCGACATGAAATTCCCCTCCCCAGGGTTTCGAGGCGGCGGAATATAGGGTAAATGGTTTTATATATCAATTGAGATACATTGCTATTTGAGATGGCTTTACATTTTATTTACACAGATTTCATACGGTTTTGAGTTCTGATACGTCATGGGGGTTGTACACAGTCAATAAGAATCACTATCATTTGCGCCCAATTTTATCCACAGGGCCCGATGTCATGTTGCTGCACATTCCCGGCGTGTTTTCTCCAAAAGAAGTGCAGCGCATCCGCGAGGCGCTGGAGCACACCGAGTGGGCGGATGGAAAGATCACCGCCGGCTATCAATCGGCCAAGGCCAAGCACAATCTGCAACTGCCCGAAGGCCATCCTCTGGCCAAGGAGATTGGCGCGGCCATGATCGAGCGGCTGTGGCAGAACCCTCTGTTCATGTCGGCGGCGATACCCCACAAAGTGTTTCCACCGCTGGTGAATTGCTACACCGCCGGCGGCAGTTTCGACTTTCACATCGACAACGCGGTGCGTCAGCCCAAGGGCAGCGCCGAGCGGGTCCGGACCGATCTTTCCGCCACGCTGTTTTTCAGTGATCCGCAGGACTACGACGGCGGCGAGCTGGAAATCCAGGACACCTATGGCACCCAGCGGGTCAAGCTGCCGGCGGGGGACATGGTGCTTTACCCAGGCACCAGCCTGCACAAGGTCAACCCGGTCACTCGCGGCGCGCGTTATGCCTCCTTCTTCTGGACCCAGAGCCTGGTACGCGAAGACAGCCAGCGAGCGTTGCTTTTCGAAATGGACGGGGCGATCCAGGAGCTGACCCGCGACATGCCCGACCACCCCTCGCTGATCCGCCTGACTGGCACCTACCACAATCTGCTGCGTCGCTGGGTAGAGGTATAGGGCATGGATTTCCGTCTGCGCCGCCAGCAGGTGCTCGACGCTAACGACTGGGCTGCCATGCTCGACGACAGCCCTTCGCGAGCGGCCCAGGCGATTCTGCTCGCCGCCGGCCAGGGCGTGCTCGATGCCCAGGCTTTGCTGGGGCAGATTCTGCTCGACGGCCGTGGCATCGCCCAAGACCAACCGCTGGCGGTGCGCTGGTTCGGCATCGCGGCCCGACGCGGACACCTGATGGCGCGCAATATGCTGGGGCGCTGTCATGAACACGGTTGGGGGTGCGCCAGCGATGCCGCCACCGCCGCAGCGCACTATCGCCTGGCCGCCGAGGCGGGGTTGGACTGGGCGATGTACAACTACGCCAACCTGCTGGCCACCGGGCGCGGCGTGATGCAAGACCAGGCTCAAGCCCTGGCCCTCTATCGGCGAGCCGCGGAGTTGGGCCATGCGAAGTCGATGAATCTCTTGGGGCGTTATCTGGAAGACGGTCGCCACTGTCCGGCGGATCCGTTGGCGGCAGCATACTGGTACCGGTGTTCGGCCGAGGCCGGCGATTTTCGTGGGCAGTTCAGCCACGGTTGCGTGCTGTTGGCGCAAGGACAGTTCGAAGAGGGCCTGGTGTGGTTGTGGCGTGCGCTGCACGCCGGCAATCTGAACTTCCTTCGCCGCGCCACGCCCATCCTGCAGGGCGCCCGGTTGCCCGGCCTGGAGTCACTCATCGAGGCCTACCAGGCGCGGCTGGATGTATTGGAAGATTCGGCTCGCGCTTGAGCGCCAGGGGGGACATCGACCGGATCGCAGGCATGAAAAAAGCCCGTGACAACCGTCACGGGCTTTTTCAGCTCAGGCGAGCGACGCGTTATACGTAGTACGACTTCAGCGGCGGGAAGCCATTGAATTCCACGGCGCTGTAGCTGGTGGTGTAGGCACCGGTCGAGAGCCAGTACAGGCGGTCGCCGATGGCCAGGTTCAGTGGCAGGCCATACTTGTAGTTCTCGTACATGATATCGGCGCTGTCGCAGGTCGGGCCGGCGATGACCACTTCTTCCATCTCGCCTTTCTTCTCGGTCCAGATCGGGAACTTGATGGCTTCGTCCATGGTTTCGATCAGGCCGGAGAACTTGCCCACGTCCGTGTACACCCAACGCTCCACCGCGGTGCGGGACTTGCGCGCCACCAGCACCACTTCACTCACCAGGATGCCAGCGTTGGCGATCAGCGAGCGGCCTGGCTCGAGGATGATTTCCGGCAGATCTTCGCCGAAGTCTTCCTTGAGGAAGCGGATGATTTCCTCGGCATAGGTTTCCAGGCTGTTGGTGCGGGTGATGTAGTTGGCCGGGAAGCCACCGCCCATGTTGATCAGCTTCAGGACGATGCCATCTTCTTCCTTCAGACGCTCGAAGATCACCTTGACCTTGGCGATCGCCGCGTCCCAGACGCTGATATCGCGCTGTTGCGAGCCGACGTGGAACGAGATGCCGTACGGTTCCAGGCCCAGGTCACGGGCCAGGATCAGCAGGTCCATGGCCATGTCGGTCTGGCAACCGAACTTGCGCGACAGCGGCCAGTCTGCGGTGGTCGAGCCTTCGGTGAGGATGCGGACATAGACTTTCGAGCCCGGCGCGGCCTTGGCGATGTTGCGCAGGTCGGCTTCGGAGTCGGTGGCGTACAGGCGCACGCCCTTGTCGTAGAAGTAGCGGATGTCCCGGGATTTCTTGATGGTGTTGCCGTAGCTGATCTGCTCGGGTCCCACACCGCGGCTCAAGACCTTGTCCAGCTCGTAGATCGAGGCGATGTCGAAGTTCGAACCCTTTTCCTTGAGCAGGTCGATGATTTCCACCGCCGGGTTGGCCTTGACGGCGTAGTAGACCTTGGCGAATTCGAAACCGGCGCGCAGGTCGTCATAGGCCTGGGCGATCATCGCGGTGTCGATCACTACGAACGGGGTTTCCTGCTTGTCGGCGAAAGCCTTCATTTTCTGAAAGGTTTCGCGCGCGAAATAATCTTCGACCTGGATCGACATACGTTGGGACTCCTACTGGCAAACATCAGGATCAATGGGTTTGAGGGCTGGCAGCCCTCGTGAACGTCCTCCGTATCCCCACTTTGGTTCGCCTACTTCCCAAGGCATGTCGCCGAAAGCAAAAAGGCCATGGGACGCATGTTCCCTTGGCCTTGCTGTCTCGTCGTCAGTACTTGAGCCGGATGGATCGTTTCCAGCATGGACGTTCGGCGCGAACTTTAGGGCGTGAGGGGCCTGAGATCAACTAAAAATGTCGCGTTTTTGCACGCGTCTGTCGTGCCGCGCGCGACAGCTCCTGATGTAACCGACCTGTGTGACGGATTGATGTTCCCGCTGGATGGATAATCGGTGCGTTTCGGGCAGAGACACCATTTTGGTGACCGCCCCGGAAACTGTGGGTTCGTTGGGGTGATCAGACCTGCGCAATCTCCGCCGGCGAAACGATGCTGGTCTTGCCCCCACGGGACTTACCGGAACTCAGGTACTCGGCGATGGATTCCTGGGTCACTTCTCCGAGGAACACCCGCTCGGCGTCCATGACCGGCAGCCACGAGCGGTTGAACTCGTACATGCGCGACAGCAGGATCCGCAGGTGCTCGTCATACGCCGCCGTGGCATTGAACTCACGCAGGAACTGGGCGCAGGTGCCGGTCTGGCGATGCAGGTCGCGACGTCGGACATAACCCAGGGCCTTGTTCTGGGCACAGGTGACCACCACGTAGCGGCGGTCGTGCTCGTCCATCAGCTCCAGCGCTTCGGCCACCGGCGTTTGCGGGCTGACCGACGGCGCGTTGTCCGCCGCGTCCTCGGCCTTGACCAGCAGCAGGCGCTTGAGGGTGCTGTCCTGGCCGACGAAGTTGCTGACAAACTCATCCGCCGGATGTGCCAGCAGGGTGTCCGGGTGATCGCACTGGATCAGCTTGCCGGCACGGAAGATCGCAATCTTGTCCCCCAGCTTGAGGGCTTCGTCGATGTCGTGGCTGACCATGATCACGGTCTTGTTCAGTGCCCGCTGCATCTCGAAGAACTCGTTCTGGATCATCTCGCGGTTGATCGGGTCCACCGCGCCGAAGGGTTCGTCCATCAGCAGCAACGGCGCATCGGCCGCCAGGGCGCGGATCACCCCGATCCGCTGCTGCTGGCCACCCGACAGTTCACGGGGATAACGATGCAGGTACTGCTTGGGCTCGAGCTTGATCATGCTCATCAGCTCGCGGGCGCGGTCGTGACATTTGTGCTTGTCCCAGCCCAGCAGGCGCGGGACCACGGTGATGTTTTCCTCGATGGTCATGTTCGGGAACAGGCCGATCTGCTGGATCACGTAGCCGATGTTGCGGCGCAGGGTCACTTCGTCCAGGTTGGTGGTGTCTTCGCCGTTGATCAATACCTTGCCCGAGGTGGGCGGGATCAGGCGATTGATCATCTTCAAGGTGGTGCTCTTGCCACAGCCCGACGGCCCGAGGAACACGCAGATCTCGCCTTCGTTGACGGTCAGGTTCACCGAGTCCACGGCCTTGACGTCCTTGCCGTTGCTCTTGAAGGTTTTGCTGAGGTTTTGAAGTTCGATCATTTGAGGAGTCCTGTATAGGGGGTGTTCGCCGCAAATGACGGGCGCGTTGGAGCCGAGCCCCACAAAGCGCAATCCGTCGTTGCTCGTCGTTCATTTGAAAAAACCAAACTTCTCTCCTCGCGCCTAGTCTTGCGCTTTGTGGGGCGTCGGCGCGCCCGTCATTTGCGGCGAACACCCCCTACTTGTCAGCGAGCGTTGCAGCCATTGCAGGAGCAGGTCGGCGAAGATGGCCAGGAGACTGACCAGCACGGCGCCGACGATCAGCATCGACATGTCGCTGCGGCTGATGGAAGCGAGGATGAGCACGCCCAGGCCACCGGCGCCGATGGTGGCGGCGATGGTCATGACGCCGATGTTCATGACCACGGCGGTGCGCACACCGGCCAGGATCACTGGCACGGCGATGGGCAGTTCGACCATGCGCAGGCGCTGGCCAAAGGTCATGCCGATGCCTCGGGCGGCTTCACGGATGCCCGGCTCCACGCCCGTGAGGGCCAGGTAGGTGTTGCGCATGATGGGCAACAGGGAATAAAGGAACACTGCGGTGATCGCCGGCAGCGGTCCCAGGCCCTGGCCGAAAGTGGAATAGAACGGCAGCAGCAGGCCGAACAGGGCAATCGACGGAATCGTCAGCAGTACGGTGGCGCTGGCCTGCAACGGGCCGGCGAGGGCAGGGAAACGGGTCATGAAAATGCCCAGCGGTACGCCGATGACGATCGCCAGGGTCACGGCAATGCCGACCAGGGTGATGTGTTGCCAGGTCAGGTGCAGGACCTGTTGCCAGTCGAGATGGGAAAAGGCGTTCAATAATTCCATGACTTTTCCTCCTCAGTCGATTGGGTGTTGGCGCAGGAAATCGGCCGCGACAGCGGAAGGGCTCTCGTGGTCGACGTCCACACGGGCGTTGAGCTGGCGCATGGTCTGGTCATCGAACAGTTCGGCCAGTGGCTTGAGCTGGGCAGCCAGTTGCGGATGCGCGTCAAGGAAGGCTTGGCGCACCACCGGCGCGGCGGTGTAGTCGGGGAAGTAGTGCCTGTCGTCTTCCAGCAGTTTCAGCTTGAAGGCGTTCAGCCGGCCATCGGTGGTGTAGACCAGCCCGGCGAATACCTGGCTGTTGCGCAGCGCGGTATAGACCAGGCCCGCATCCATCTGCCGAATGTTCTTGCGGGTCAGGTCCATGCCGTACTGTTCCACCATGCCCGCCAGACCGTCGGAGCGGTTGGCGAATTCGGTATCCAGCGCCACCAGGTGACTGTCGTCGGCTTCGGCCTGCAGCACGGCGTTGAGCTGACTGATGTTGTTGATCTGCGGGTACTGCCGGGCGACTTTCTCGGGCAAGGCCAGTGCGTAGGTGTTGCTGAATTTCGACGGTGAAAGCCAGACCAGGCCTTTTTTCGCATCGAGTTCTTTCACCCGGGCATAGGACTGGGCGCTGTCGAGTTTTTCCGTGACATGGTTGTAGGACACCAGTGACACCCCGGTGTATTCCCAAAGCAGGTCCAGTTGCCCGGTCTCATGGGCGCTGCGGGCCAGGTTGCTGCCAAGGCCGCCGGTGATCTGCGCGTCGTAGCCTTTGGCGCGCAGGTACTGGGCAGTGATTTCCGCCAGCAGGGTCTGTTCGGTGAACACCCGGGCGCCGAGGCGGATCAGTGGTTTTTCCGCGCCCTGGGCTATCCCTGCGAACAGCAGCAGGCAGCCCAGCAACAAGCTTGTCTTCTTCATCACGATTCCTTTATCCAACCGGGTTTATGACGGGCGCAGGCCGCGTTCCAGCCAGAGGCGGCTGGCCAGTGTCACCAGGCCGTCGAGCAGCAGCGCCAACAGGGCGGTGCAGGCCGCGCCGAGCAGCAGTTGCGGCTGGTTGTTCAAGGCGATGCCGGGGAAGATCAGGCTGCCGAGGCTGTTGGCGCCGATCAGGAAGGCCAGCGGTGCGGTGCCGACGTTGATGGCCAGTGCCACGCGCACGCCGCCGACGATGATCGGCACGGCGTTGGGCAGCTCGACTTTCCACAGCACCTGGCGCGGGGTCATGCCGATGCCGGTGGCGGCTTCCTTGAGAGAGCCCTGGACGTTCTTCAGACCCTCATAGGTGTTGCGCACGATGGGCAGCAGCGAGGCGAGGAACAGGGCGAAGATGGCGGGCCCGCTGCCGATGCCCAGGATGCCCAGGGCGATGGCCAGTACGGCCAGGGGCGGCACGGTGTTGCCGATGTTGAACAGTTGCATGAAGCGCTCGGCGCGCCCGGCCATGGCGGGACGGCTGAGGACGACGCCGGCGGGAAGGCCGACGACCAGGGCCGCCAGCATGGAAACCACGACCAGCATCAGGTGAGCCTGGAGATAGAACAGCAAGTCGTCGCGATAATGTTGGATCGTATCGATGCCGATCCAGTGGACCAACAGGGCCAGGAGCGCGACGACGACCACGCCTCCTGTCAGCCCTTTGCCATAGCGGATAGCCACAGGCGGACTCCTTTTTCTTTCGGTCGGCACCCGCTTTCCCTGGCGGCAGCCCCCATGAGGGGTGTCGGGAAAAGGGGCGCGAGAAGCGGCTCTGCCAATGCCGGCGAACGGCAGGTCATTGGAGCCATGAGCGCAGCCTCGCCAGGCTAACATGCTGATTTTTCAGGCCCTGGCGAAGCCGTAACAGGGGAGTGGACGTGCGTGCTGTCGAAAAGGTTCCCTCCCGGGATGCCGTCGGGCTCCGGCAGATTGGGCGTCCGGGCGGGGACTGCCCTTACGTACGGTGGTCCAGGGCAGTGGTTTTGGGCTATACTCGCCGCCCTTTTTTGAACCACCTGCCAGGCGATTTCCCATGACCAAACAGGCCGCCGAAGTCGCGAAACGCCGCACTTTCGCCATTATTTCCCACCCCGACGCGGGTAAGACCACCATCACCGAAAAGCTCTTGCTGATGGGCAAGGCCATTGCGGTCGCCGGCACGGTGAAATCCCGCAAGTCCGACCGTCATGCCACCTCCGACTGGATGGAGATGGAAAAGCAGCGGGGTATCTCGATTACCACGTCGGTGATGCAGTTCCCGTATCGCGATCACATGATCAACCTGCTCGACACCCCGGGCCACGAAGACTTCTCCGAGGATACCTACCGCACCCTGACGGCGGTGGACTCGGCGCTGATGGTCCTCGACGGCGGTAAGGGCGTCGAGCCGCGGACCATCGCCCTGATGGACGTCTGCCGCCTTCGCGATACCCCGATCGTCAGCTTCATCAACAAGCTCGACCGCGACATCCGTGATCCGATCGAGCTGCTCGACGAGATCGAAGCGGTGCTCAAGATCAAGGCGGCGCCGATCACCTGGCCGATCGGCTGCTACCGCGACTTCAAGGGCGTGTACCACCTGGCTGGCGACTACATCATCGTCTACACCGCCGGTCACGGCCACGAGCGCACTGAAACCAAGATCATCGAACGCCTGGACTCCGACGAGGCGCGCGCACACCTGGGGGACGAGTACGAACGCTTCATCGAGCAACTGGAGCTGGTGCAGGGCGCCTGCCACGAATTCGACCAGCAGGCCTTCATCGACGGCCAGATGACGCCGGTGTTCTTCGGCACCGCCCTGGGCAACTTCGGCGTGGACCATGTGCTCGATGCCGTGGTGGACTGGGCCCCGCGTCCACTGCCACGGGTTGCCAACGAGCGCACCGTGGATCCGGTGGAGGAGAAGTTCTCGGGCTTCATCTTCAAGATCCAGGCGAACATGGACCCCAAGCACCGCGACCGTATCGCGTTCATGCGCATCTGCTCGGGCAAATACGAGAAAGGCATGAAGATGCGCCACGTGCGCACGGGCAAGGACGTGCGCATCGGCGACGCCCTGACCTTCTTCTCCTCGGAACGCGAGCAGCTGGAAGAAGCCTTCGCCGGTGACATCATCGGTTTGCACAACCATGGCACCATCCAGATCGGCGACACCTTCACCGAAGGCGAAACCCTGGGCTTCACCGGCATCCCGCACTTCGCCCCGGAGCTGTTCCGCCGCGTACGCCTGAAGGACCCGCTCAAGTCCAAGCAGCTGCGCCAGGGCTTGCAGCAACTGGCCGAAGAGGGTGCCACCCAGGTGTTCTTCCCGGAGCGCAGCAACGACATCATCCTCGGCGCCGTGGGTGTGCTGCAGTTCGATGTGGTCGCCAGTCGCTTGAAAGAGGAATACAAGGTCGAATGTTCCTATGAGCCGATCACCGTGTACTCGGCCCGCTGGGTCGATTGCAGCGACAAGAAGAAGCTCGAGGAATTTTCCAACAAGGCCGTGGAAAACCTGGCATTGGACGGTGGCGGTCACCTGACCTACCTGGCACCGACCCGGGTCAACCTGGCGCTGATGGAAGAGCGCTGGCCGGATGTGAAATTCCGCGCGACCCGCGAGCATCACTAAACGTCAAAGCGGCAAAAAAATGGGGGGCTGGCCTGGCTCCCCCATTCCAAGTCATCCAGGCGATACCGTCGAATCGCCGAAAAATCCCATCAGATCCGAATCTGCGCGTCATAGGGGCCTGCCTCCGTGGCTTGCCTCCCCTGCGGCGTTTGTTCGCCAACCGTTTGAAAATCTTCATCGCCCTCCGGCAAGCCGTTTTTCTGCCTAGACTCAGATTGTTTCGCCGTGCACCGCGTTTTGAATGAGCCGTACGAAAAAAATAAAACCAAGAGGAAGTCCTGCCATGTTCAAACCTGTATGGAAAGCGCTCGTCTGCATGTTGGCCCTCAGTGCGTTGAGCACGGTCATGGCCGCAGATCCGGTGGTCATCAAGTTTTCCCATGTGGTCGCCGAGCAGACGCCCAAAGGCCAAGGCGCGCTGATGTTCAAGAAACTCGTGGAAGAGCGGCTGCCAGGCAAGGTGAAGGTGGAGGTCTACCCCAACTCCTCGCTGTTCGGCGACGGCAAGGAAATGGAAGCCCTGCTGTTGGGGGACGTGCAGATGATTGCGCCCTCGCTGGCCAAGTTCGAGCAGTACACCAAGACGGTGCAGTTGTTCGACCTGCCGTTCCTGTTCGATGACATTGCCGCGGTGGACCGTTTTCAGTTGAGCCCCGAGGGGCAGAAGTTGCTCAAGTCCATGGAGAGCAAGAACATCACGGGTCTGGCTTATTGGCACAACGGGATGAAACAGTTGTCGGCCAACAAACCGCTGCGCGAACCCAAGGATGCGCGTGGCCTGAAATTCAGGGTACAGGCTTCGGCTGTTCTGGAGGAGCAGTTCAAGGCCGTCAATGCCAACCCGCGCAAGATGAGTTTTGCCGAGGTGTACCAAGGGTTGCAGACCGGTGTGGTCAACGGTGCGGAAAACCCGTACTCGAACATCTACAGCCAGAAAATGCATGAAGTGCAGAAGTACATCACCGAGTCCAACCACGGCTTACTCGACTACATGCTGATCACCAACACCAAGTTCTGGAACGACCTGCCGGCTGACATCCGCACTGAGCTGGACAAGATCCTGGTCGAAGTCACTGCCCACGTGAACAAGGAAGCGGCGCAACTGAACGAGCACGACAAGCAGCGCATCCTCGACGCCAAGACCACCGAGATCATTACGCTCACCCCGCAAGAGCGCAACGCATGGCGCGACAAGATGAAGCCGGTGTGGAAAAAGTTCGAAAGCGATATCGGCGCTGACCTGATCAAGGCGGCCGAAGCCTCCAACAAGGCCCAGTGATTGGTTGGCCGCGCTGCCGTCCGGCAGCGTCGGCCTGTCGTCGTCTTCCACAGCAGAGGTCACGCCATGAACGCCCTTCGGCGCACCTGGGAACATTTCGAGGAAGGGTTCATCGCCTTCCTCCTCGCCGCCATGACGCTGGTTACCTTCGTCTATGTGGTGCTCAACAATCTCTACAGCGTCTTCTACAGCCTGGGTGACCGTTGGCCGGGCGCCAGTGAGCTGCTGTTCGCCACGGGCGATTCCATCATGGCCATGGCTCAGGCCATGACCTGGAGCACGTCCCTGACCAAGGCACTGTTTGGTTGGCTGATTTTTTTCGGGCTGTCCTACGGTGTCCGCACCGCCGGGCACATCGGTGTCGATGCGTTGGTGAAACTGGCCAGCAAGCCGGTGCAACGCTTCATCGGTGTCATCGCTTGCCTGTGCTGCCTCGCTTACGCCGGGTTGCTGGCGGTGGCGAGCTTCGAATGGATCAACACCCTGATGATTGCCCAGATCGGCGCCGAGGACCTGGGCCATTTCGGCATCATGCAATGGCACATCGGCCTGATCGTGCCGGTCGGCTTCGCCCTGGTGTTCATCCGGTTCGCCGAAATTCTTGTCCGGATCCTGGGTAATCGCCAGACGGGCCTGGGCCTGGCCGATGAAGCGGCCGAAGCCGTCAAGCTGACCGAACACGAGGAAGACAGACCATGACCATTGCCTTCCTGTTCGTGGCGCTGTTCGTGCTGATGTTCATCGGCGTGCCCATTGCGATTTCGTTGGGGTTGGCCGGTTCGCTGACCATCATCTTCTTCAGCCCCGACTCGGTGCGTTCGCTGGCGATCAAGCTGTTCGAAACGTCCGAACACTATACGTTGCTGGCGATTCCATTCTTCCTGCTGGCGGGTGCGTTCATGACCACGGGCGGCGTGGCACGAAGGCTGATCGATTTCGCCAACGCCTGCGTCGGACATATCCGTGGCGGGCTGGCGATCGCGGCGGTGCTGGCGTGCATGCTGTTTGCGGCACTCTCGGGCTCCAGCCCGGCAACCGTGGCGGCGGTTGGCTCCATCGCCATTGCGGGGATGGTGCGCTCGGGTTATCCACAGGCGTTTGGGGCGGGCATCGTGTGCAATGCTGGCACCCTGGGGATATTGATCCCGCCATCGATCGTCATGGTGGTCTATGCCGCCGCGACAGAAACGTCGGTGGGCAAGCTGTTCATGGCCGGTGTCGTCCCAGGCCTGCTGCTGGGGTTTGCATTGATGGTGGCGATCTACATCGTCGCGGTGAAGAAAAACCTGCCGGCCATGCCCAGGGCGACACTGCGGGAGTGGCTGAGCACCGCGCGCCAGGCGATCTGGGGCCTGTTGCTGATGGTCATCATTCTTGGCGGGATCTATTCAGGAATGTTCACACCGACCGAGGCGGCCGCCGTGGCTGCGGTGTACTCGGCGTTCATCGCATTGTTCGTCTACAAGGACCTCTCGTTCCGCGAGACGCCCAAGGTGCTGCTGGAATCGGCCAAGTTGAGCATCATGTTGATGTTCATCATCGCCAACGCCATGCTCTTCGCTCATGTGCTGACCACCGAGCAATTGCCGCAGCAAATCACCGCGTGGGTGCTCGATGCCGGCCTGACCCCCGTGACGTTCCTGCTGGTGGTGAACATCGTGCTGCTGATTGCCGGTGCGTTCATGGAGCCTTCGGCGATCATCCTGATCCTGGCACCGATCCTGTTTCCCATCGCCATGAAGCTGGGCATAGATCCGATCCACCTGGGCATCATCATGGTCGTGAACCTGGAAATCGGCTTGATCACGCCGCCGGTGGGGCTGAATCTGTTCGTCACGTCGGCCGTGACCGGCATGTCCCTGCCCGCCACCATTCGGGCGGCCATGCCCTGGTTGATGATTCTGCTGGCGTTCCTGGTCCTGATTACCTATGTGCCGTGGATTTCCCTGGTGCTGCCTAACTGGATGGGCATGAGCTGAGCCTGATTCTGTCGGGAGACCGGCCTGCGGGCCGCTACACAGCATAACGCTTGGAAATAAGCGTTATTCGAAAGTGGTCTGTAGGTTCAGGGCATTCTGCCTCGGGTTGCGCGTCCTAATCCTTAGGAGCCAGCCTCTAGGGGAGTGGTATCCCGGATGCCGTCGGGTCACGGCTTCATTTCAGACAAGAGGAATCGGCTATGAACAGGTTTCTGCACATGATGTTCGTATTGAAAGTGCTGGTGATGCTGTCCCTCGGTTCATCGCTCGCCTGGGCCGAGTGCGATGAACATGACAAGCAGGCGCTCAATGGCCAGGTGACGCAGGGCGCGATGATGATCGCGACGAATGACGAAGGGACATCCGGCGATACGGACGATGACGACTCGTCCATCGATACGGATGAAGAGGGCGATAGCCAGACCTGATCCAGGCGTCGCGGTTCGCTGCTTTCAATAAAAAACGCCCTGGTAACAGGGCGTTTTTTATGTGTGCGTCCGGGTAAACCCATCATTCACTGTCAGGTCTGACAGTAGACGCTTGTGCGGTTGGCTCTTATAACTCGAATGCGATTCAGCTGGGAGTGGAGAGCAGAAAAATGAGCATCAACGACCAATCAGCACAAGCGATGGGATACTTGAAGGGATGGGTAGGCGGCGTCGCGTTTGATTCAACTTCGCTCACGTTGATGGCTGACGAGAGCAGTGAGGATTTTGTGATCCAGGCCAGTTGGAGAGGCGGCGATGGGCGTCAGAGAGAGCTGATCTTCTATATTCCCGAGCGCGGTCGGGAGCCGAAGGTCTATCGGTTTCCTTCTATTGAAGGCGCGGGCGCCTACTATGAGATCGCGGGAGAGCGAACCATGGACTGGCAGGGCGGTTCCATTACCCGGGAGCGGGTGGATTTTACGTCGTCCGACTCAGCGCAATGGCAGGTGCTGCTGGGGTTCAATTTTGAAGTCAATCTCGATGGGCAGGCTGTGTGGATTAAAGGAGAGGGGCAGGCCATTGGGGCATCGCCCTGGGGTAAGAGCATGCGTCAGCGGTTTGCCTTGGCCTGAACCCTGTGGCGAGGGGATTCATCCCCGCTGGGCTGCAAAGCAGCCCCCAAAACTTCAGACATGATTTTTGTCTGGAACATTGAATGGTCAGTTTTCAGGGGGGCTGCGCAGCCCAACGGGGATGAATCCCCTCGCCACAAGGGCGGTGTGTCATTGATAGACAATACCGCCCTTCCAATCAGGCTCTTATGCCGCACCGCCGAGGAACTGCTCGGCGTAGTGACACGCTACCTGACGGTTATCCAGCAGGCGCAGGGCCGGCTCTTCGGTCTTGCAGCGCTCGGTGGCGTAAGGGCAGCGCTTGTGGAAGGCGCAGCCGGGTGGCGGGTTGAGCGGGTTGGGCAGCTCGCCGACGATCTTGATCTTCGGCTTGTTCGGGTCCGGATGGATGGTCGGGGTAGCCGACAGCAGCGCCTGGGTATACGGGTGCAGCGGGCGGCTGTAGATGGCTTCCTTGGGGCCCATTTCCACCGGACGGCCGAGGTACATCACCATCACATCGTCAGCGACGTGCTGCACCACCGCCAGGTTGTGGGAAATGAACACATAGGCGGTGTTGAATTCCTGCTGCAGGTCCATGAACAGGTTCAGCACCTGGGCCTGGATCGAAACGTCCAGGGCCGAAGTCGGTTCGTCCGCCACCAGTACCTTGGGCTGCAGCATCATGGCGCGGGCCAGGGCGATGCGCTGGCGCTGGCCGCCGGAGAACATGTGCGGATAGCGCTGGTAATGCTCGGGGCGCAGTCCCACCTGCTTCATCATCGCCTGGACTTTTTCCCGCCGTTCGGAAGCCGACAGGCTGGTGTTGATCAACAACGGCTCGGCCAGTTGATCGCCGATCTTCTGCCGTGGGTTGAGGGACGCATAGGGGCTCTGGAACACCATCTGCACGTCCTTGCGCAACTGCTTGCGCTCGGCCTTGTTGGCGCCGGCCACTTCCTGCCCGGCGATTTTCAGGGAACCGGCGGTCGGCTCCTCGATCAGCGTCAGGGCCCGGGCGAGGGTGGATTTGCCGCAACCGGATTCGCCCACCACGGCCAGGGTCTTGCCGGCCTCCAGTTCGAACGACACGCCATTGAGGGCGCGCACGGTGGCGTGGCCCTTGAACATGCCGCGGGACACTTCGTAGTGACGGGTCAGGTCACGGGCGGTAAGTACGACGGCCATCACGCCACCTCCTGGTTCAACGGGTAGAAGCAGCGGGCGAGGCTGTTGGTTTTCGGGTCGAGGGCGGGACGTTGCTGGCGGCAGTTATCCTGCACGTACGGACAGCGCGGCGACAGCAGGCAGCCCTGGGGACGGTCGTAGCGACCGGGGACGATGCCCGGCAGTGTGGCCAGGCGCTCGGCACCCATGCTGTGTTCCGGAATCGCCGCCAGCAACGCTTCGCTGTACGGGTGGGCGGGAATGTCGAACAACTGCGGGACCTTGCCCACTTCCACGGCCTGCCCGGCATACATCACGCACACGCGCTGGGCGGTTTCGGCCACCACGGCTAGGTCGTGGGTAATCAGCACGAGACCCATGTTCTGCTCTTTCTGCAACGCCAGCAGCAGGTCCATGATCTGGGCCTGGATGGTCACGTCCAGGGCGGTGGTGGGTTCGTCGGCGATCAGCAGCTTCGGTTCGCCGGCGATGGCCATGGCAATCGCCACGCGCTGGCTCATGCCACCGGACAGTTGGTGAGGGTAGGCGTCCATGCGGTTGGCGGCGCCGGGGATCTCGACTTTTTCCAGCAGTTCGATGGCGCGCTTGCGGGCCGCCTTGCCGGTCATCTTCAGGTGCAGGCGCAGCACTTCCTCGATCTGGAAACCCACGGTATAGCTGGGGTTGAGCGCGGTCATCGGGTCCTGGAACACCATCGCCAGGTCCTTGCCGACAATCTGCCGACGCTGGCGGCTGTTGAGCTTGAGCATGTTCTTGCCGTCGAAGTTCAGCGCGTCGGCCGTGACGATACCGGGATGATCGATCAGACCCATCAACGCCATCATGGTCACGGACTTGCCGGATCCCGACTCGCCGACGATGGCCAGCACTTCACCCTTTTCCACGGTCAGGTCCAGGCCGTCGACCACTGGAACGGCGTTGGCATCGCCGAAGCGGACGTTGAGATTCTTGATTTCTAGCAGTGACATGGGAATCTCCTCAGGCGGCATTCTTGAGTTTCGGGTCCAGCGCATCGCGCAGGCCGTCGCCCATCAGGTTGATTGCCAGCACGCTGAGCAAAATGGTCAAACCGGGCAGGCTCACCACCCACCAGGCGCGTTCGATGTAGTCGCGGGCCGAAGCCAGCATGGTGCCCCACTCCGGGGTGGGCGGCTGGACGCCAAGGCCGAGGAAGCCCAGGGCGGCGGCGTCGAGGATCGCCGAGGAGAAGCTCAGGGTGGCCTGGACGATCAGCGGCGCCATGCAGTTGGGCAGCACGGTGATGAACATCAGGCGCGGCAGGCCGGCGCCGGCCAGGCGTGCGGCGGTCACGTAGTCGCGGTTCAGTTCGCCCATCACCGCGGCGCGGGTCAGGCGCACGTAGGACGGCAGGGAAACGATGGCGATGGCGATCACGGTGTTGATCAGGCCTGGGCCGAGGATGGCGACGATGGCCACGGCCAGCAGCAGCGAAGGCAGGGCCAGCATGATGTCCATCAGGCGCATGATGGTCGGGCCGAGGACCCGCGGGAAGAACCCGGCGAACAGCCCCAGCAGGATGCCCGGGATCAGCGACATCACCACCGACGACAAACCGATCAGCAGCGACAGGCGCGAACCCTGGATCAGGCGCGACAGCAGGTCGCGACCCAGTTCGTCGGTGCCCAGCAGGAACTGGATCTGCCCGCCTTCGAGCCAGGCCGGCGGAGTCAGCAGGAAGTCGCGGTACTGCTCGCTCGGGTCATGGGGGGCGACCCAAGGCGCGAAGATCGCGCAGAACACCACCAGGATCATGAACATCAGCCCGGCCACGGCGCCCTTGTTGCGGGAAAACGCCTGCCAGAACTCTTTGTAGGGGGACGGGTACAGCAGGCTTTGATCGACTGCTACCGAGGTAGTTGGAGTACTCATTGATTTGATCTCAGCGCTGGTGACGGATACGTGGGTTGGCAAAGCCGTAGAGGATGTCCACGACGAAGTTGACCAGAATCACCAGGCAGGCGATTAACAGGATGCCGTTCTGCACCACGGGATAATCCCGGGCGCCGATGGCTTCGATCAGCCACTTGCCGATGCCCGGCCAGGAGAAGATCGTTTCGGTCAGGACCGCGCCGGCCAGCAGGGTGCCGACTTGCAGGCCGACCACGGTCAGTACCGGGATCAGCGCGTTGCGCAGGCCGTGGACGAATACCACGCGCGCCGGCGAAAGGCCTTTGGCCCGGGCGGTACGGATGTAGTCCTCGCGCAGCACTTCCAGCATCGAGGAGCGGGTCATCCGGGCGATCACCGCCAGCGGAATGGTGCCCAGCACGATGGCCGGCAGGATCAGGTGGTGCAAGGCATCGAGGAAGGCGCCCGGCTCATCGGCCAGCAAGGTGTCGATCAGCATGAAGCCGGTTTTCGGCTCGATGTCGTAGAGCAGGTCGATCCGTCCGGACACCGGGGTCCAGCCCAGGGACACCGAGAAGAACATGATCAGGATCAGGCCCCACCAGAAGATCGGCATGGAATAACCCGCCAGGGAGACGCCCATCACCCCATGGTCGAACAGGGACCCTCGCTTGAGTGCCGCGATCACCCCGGCCAGCAGGCCCAGGATACCGGCGAACAACAGGGCGGCCATGGACAGTTCCAGGGTCGCGGGAAACAGGGAGCTGAACTCGGTCCATACGCTTTCACGGGTGCGCAGCGATTCGCCGAGATCGCCGTGGGCCAGTTTGCCGATGTAGTCCAGGTACTGGGCGTACAGCGGCTTGTTCAGGCCAAGGCGTTCCATTGCCTGAGCATGCATTTCGGGATCGACCCGACGTTCGCCCATCATCACTTCCACGGGGTCGCCGGGGATCATGCGAATCAACGCGAAGGTCAGCAAGGTGATGCCGAAGAACGTGGGGATCAATAATCCCAGTCGGCGGGCAATAAAACTAAACATCTTCAGGTGTACCTCATCAGCCGGTTAGGCGTGCCCGGCAGCCCTGGGGTCAGGGATGCCGGGGCATCTTCTTATCTACTTCACCTGGGTGGTGGCGAAGTTATTGGTGGTGAGCGGGCTAATGGAGTAGCCCTCTACGTTCTTGCGCATTGCCGTGAACATCCGGGTGTGGGCCATGCTGATCCATGGCTGGTCCTGGTTGAAAATCACCTGGGCCTGTTCATAGAGCTTGATCCGCTCTTCGGGGTTCACTGTGGCGCGGGCCTGGTCGATCAGCGCCTGGAATTTCTCGTTGCACCAGCGGGCGTAGTTTTCGCCGTTCTTGGCCGCCTCGCAACTGAGCATAGGCGTCAGGAAGTTATCCGGGTCGCCGTTGTCGCCCGCCCATCCGGCGGACACCATATCGTGCTCGCCGTTTTTCGCGCGCTTGAGCATTTCGCCCCATTCCATCACACGGATGTCCACCTTGAGCCCGATCTTGGCCAGGTCGGCCTGCATCATCTGTGCGCCGAGCATCGGGTTGGGGTTGGTCGGGCCGCCGCCGTTGCGGGTGAACAGGGTCAGCACGGTGCCTTCCGGCACGCCGGCTTCCTTGAGCAACTGGCGGGCCTTGTCCAGGTCCCGCGGCGGGTTCTTCAGCTCATGATTGAAGCCCAGCAGTGTCGGCGGGTACGGGTTGACGCCGACGGTGGCGTTGCCTTTGCCGAACAGGGCATTGACGTAGGCTTCCTTGTCGAAGGCGATGTCGATGGCCTTGCGGACCCGGACGTCGCTCAGGTACTTGTGCTGGGTGTTCATGGCAACGTAGGACACGGTCATGGCGTCCAGTTCATCGACTTTCAGGTTGGGGTCTTTCTTGATGCTTGGAATGTCATCGGGCTTGGGATACAGCGCGACCTGGCATTCGTTGGCCTTGAGTTTCTGCAGGCGGACGTTGTTGTCGGTGGCGATGGCCAGTACCAGGGCATCGGCCGGCGGCTTGCCGCGGAAATAATCCGGGTTGGCCTTGAAGCGTACCTGGGCATCCTTGTTGTAGCGCTGGAAGACGAACGGCCCGGTGCCCACCGGCTTGCTGTTGAGATCGCCGGTCTTGCCGGACTTGAGCAGCTGGTCGGCGTATTCGGCCGGGTAGATCGAGGAGAAGGCCATGGCGATGTCGGCCAGGAACGGCGCTTCGCGACGGGTCAGGCTGAACTTGACCGTGTGTTCGTCGACTTTCTCGACGCTTTTGAGCAGCTCTTTGAAACCCATGCTTTCAAAGTAGGGGAAGCCCACGCTCGACAGCTTGTGCCACGGGTGGTTCGGGTCCAGCTGGCGCTGGAAACTCCAGACCACGTCGTCGGCGTTCATGTCGCGGGTCGGCTTGAAGTATTCGGTGGTGTGGAACTTGACGCCCTTGCGCAGGTGGAAGGTGTACGTCAGGCCATCGTCACTGATGTCCCAGGATTCGGCCAGGGCCGGAATCACTTCGGTGGTGCCGGGCTTGAAGTCGGCCAGGCGGTTGAAAATGGTTTCTGCCACGGCGTCGGCAGTGACTGCAGTCGTGTACTGGACCATGTCGAAGCCTTCCGGGCTGGCTTCTGTGCAAACCACGAGGGGCTTGGCCGTGGCGCCAACGGCGACACTCAGCAACGCGGCGGCGATGGCTGCGCGTAGGGGAATCATGTTCATCGTCAAATCCTCTGCAATCGATGTAACGGTAAAGCCGGGCGGCCGACCTCGTGAGTCGACCGCCCGGCGCAGGGTTTACAGAATGTTGAACGGGATGGTGGTGACCAGGCGGAACTCGTTGAGGCTGCCGTCGGCCTGGTTTTCACTGGCGCGGTGGGCAGTATAGGTCGCTCGGATAGCAGTGGCTTTCAGAGGGCCGCTCTGCACGGCATAGGACGCGCCGATGCCGTATTCGTAGTGGTGTTCACCGTCCATCGCCCGCACATCGCTATATCCGGTGCTGTTGTAGTGGGTACCGTCGATACCCCAGCCGCGCGCCTGGTAGATGTTGAACTTCAGGCCAGGCACGCCGTACTCGGCCATGTTCAGGCCGTAGGCGATCTGGAAGGATTTCTCGTTCGGGCCGTTGAAGTCCGACAGCAGGGAGTTGGCCAGGTAGATGCCGTTGGTCTCGTGCAGGTAGTCGAAGTACTCGTTGCCGTTCACTTCCTGGTAGGAGAACGTCAGGCTGTGGGCCTGGTGGGTCAGTCCGAACGACAGGGAGTAGGTGTCGTTGTCGATCTCGCCCAGCTTGCTTTTGCCCGAGTCCACGGTCTTGTAGTAGTTCAGGCCGGTGGTCAGGCTCAGCACCGAGCTGTCCCCCAGCTCATGGGTGGCGCCAAAGTAGTACTGGTTCCACATGTCCTCGGCTTCGGTTGCCCAGAGACTGGTCTTCAGGCTGGCCAGTGGCTGGTAGGTGATACCGGCGGTGTTGACGTGATCGGTCTCGACACTGCTGTCGCCGTATTCGGAGCGGAACTTGCGCTGGCTCTGTTCGGTACGTGGCGAGTTACGGTCGAAGGTGGCGATATCGAAAGCCAGGTTCTCGAACTCTTCACTGTGCAGGCTCACACCCTGGAAGCTGGAGGGCAGTGCACGGTTGCCGATGACGTCGACCATCGGGCTGCTGAAGTTCTGGCGGCCGGCGGTCAGGGTGGTATTGGAAACGCGCGCCTTGACGTTGGCCAGGCCCAGTTTGCTCCATTGGCCGACGGCGTCGCCGCCTTCACGGGTCAGCGTACGGTTGTTGCCGGCGCCAGGACGGGTGGTCGGGGCACCGCCGTTGTTGGACGCCAGGTCCTTGCGGTCCTGGTCCAGGGCGATGGCGTTGTAGGCCGCCAATTCGGTGCTGAAGCCCACGGTACCTTCGGTGAAACCGGAGTTGTACTTGACGATGGTGCCTTGTACCCAGTTGATGCGGCGGTCGGTCTCACGGGCTTCGCCGTTCTTGCGATAGGTGAGTTTCGTACCGCGCTTGAACTGCTCGTTGGCATACCAGTTACGGGTAGTGCCGGTCACCGATTGCCCTTCGATGAAACCAGTGGCTTCACTTTGCGCGCTGGTGGTCTTGAGGGTCACGGGAGTGACCGCCTGGCTCTGCGACTCCGCATAGGCGGTCGCGGTAACGCTGCTGATGGCCAGGGCCAGTAACGCGCTGCTGCTTAATTTCATTGTGAAGCTCCTTTTTCTTTCTTTATTTAACGCCGGTCTTTTTTGGTGATACGGCTTTGGTTTTACAACTCATCACAGTTCGCAAACGTTTGCTGGGTGTATGAATGGCGAATTCAGGCAAAACGGCTGCATGAGGGTCCCGCAAGGGACCCCCGCCAATGCATGGTTGGGTTATGGCGCCAGGCTGACGCCGGAGAACACGTTGCGTCCGAAGGGGCTGACCTTGAATCCTTCGACTTTGGCGCTCAACGGCTGGTTGACCGTCGAGTGAGCGACAGGGGTGATCGGCACTTGCTGCTTGAGCAACTGCTGGGCCTGTTTGTAGAGCACGGTGCGCTGGTCGCGGTCGGTGACGACCTTGGCCTGCTTGATCAGCTTGTCGTAGTCCTGGTCGCACCACATGGAGTAGTTGTTGCCACCGATGGCATCACAGCTGTACAGCGTGCCGAGCCAATTGTCCGGGTCCCCGTTGTCGCCCGTCCAGCCGATCAGGCTGATGTCGTGTTCGCCGTTCTTGGTGCGCTTGATGTACTCGCCCCATTCGTAGCTGACGATCTTCACTTTCAAGCCGATCTTCGCCCAGTCGGCCTGGAGCATCTCGGCCATCAGCTTGGCGTTGGGGTTGTAGGGGCGCTGCACGGGCATGGCCCACAGGGTGATTTCGGTGCCTTCCTTGACCCCGGCGGCCTTGAGCAGCTCCTTGGCTTTTTCCGGGTTGTAGGGCGCGTCCTTGATGGTGTCGTCGTAGGACCACTGGGTCGGTGGCATGGCGTTCTGTGCCAGTTGCCCCGCGCCCTGGTACACGGCATTGAGGATGCCCTGCTTGTTCACCGCCATGTCCAGTGCCCGGCGTACTTCGACCTGGTCGAACGGTTTGTGGCGAGTGTTGTAGGCGATATAGCCAAGGTTGAAGCCGGGTCGTTCGATCAACTGCAGCTTGGGGTCGTTCTTCAGCGCCGGCACGTCGGCCGGGCGCGGATGCAGGGTGACCTGGCATTCGTTGGCCTTGAGCTTCTGCACCCGCACCGAAGCGTCGGTGTTGATGGAGAAGATCAGGTTGTTCAGCTTGACCCGCTCCGGCGCCCAGTACTGCTTGTTGGCCACGTAGCGGATGTTGGAATCCTTCTGGTAGCTCTTGAACTCGAAAGGCCCGGTGCCGATGGGTTTCTGGTTGATGTCGCTCGGCTTGCCGTTCTTGAGCAACTGGTCGGCGTACTCGGCCGACAGGATCGAGGCGAAGCTCATGGCGATGTTCTGGATGAACGCGGCGTCCACGCTGTTGAGGGTCATGACCACCGTCAACGGCCCGGTCTTTTCCACCTTGGCGATGTTCTTGTTCAGGCTCATGCCGTTGAAATAGGGGAACTCGGTGGGGTAGGCCTTGCGGAACGGATGCTGCGGATCGAGCATGCGGGTGAAGGTGAACACCACGTCGTCGGCGTTGAAATCCCGGGTCGGGGTGAAGTAGTCGGTGGTATGGAATTTCACGCCTTCGCGCAGGTGGAAGGTGTATTTCAAGCCGTCTTCGGAAATGTCCCAGCTCGTCGCCAGGCCTGGGACGACATTGGTCGCGCCCTTTTCAAACTCGGCCAGGCGGTTGTACAGCGGTTCGGCGGCATCGTTGTCGGTGGCGGTGGTGTATTGCGCCGTGTCGAAGCCGGCGGGACTGCCTTCGGAGCAGAACACCAGGCTGCCGTTGGCGGCCAGGGCCGCGGATGTCGTGGCCAGCAGGCCGGTACTCAGCAATGCGGATAAAACCAGGGTATGGCGCATGACGCTCCCTCTCTCGTTCGGGGTGTTTGACAGTGAGGCGGCAACCTTCCGAAGGGCCGGGTCACTGGGTTCATTCCATTGCGTGCAGCGATGACACAGGTGCCGGCAGATCGACCAGGATTCGACGGTATGAGTCGCGAGCCGGGTCGTAAATGCGTAACGCCTGAAAGACTTGTAAGAAAGGGCGATAGTCCTGGTCTTGCTGTCAGGCTTGCAAAAGTGCAGCCTGGGACAGGGCCTGAGGGACGTAGGCGATTTCCTGGGTCTCGGCAGATAAAGCAACGGCGACGTCAAGAAACGTCGCCGTTGCATACCTTATTTGTCGACGCTGACACCGTAGAAGGAGTTCAAGCCAAACGGGCTGATCTTGAAGTCCTGCACATTGGTGCGCATGGGTTGGAACACCGTCGAGTGAGCGATAGGTGTCATCGGCACCGCATCCTTGAGGATGTGTTGTGCCTGTTTGTACAGCTCGGTGCGCTTGGACTGGTCCGAAGTGCGCTTGGCCTGCTTGACGATGTCGTCGAACTTCTTGTCGCACCACTTGGAGAAGTTGTTGCCCTGCAGCGAGTCGCAACCGAACAGCACGTTGAGCCAGTTGTCCGGGTCACCGTTGTCGCCACTCCAGCCGATCAGCATCGCGCCGTTCTCGCCGCCCTTGGAACGCTTGATGTACTCGCCCCACTCGTAGGTCACGATCTTGGCCTTGATGCCGATCTTGGCCCAGTCGGACTGCAGCATTTCGGCCATCAGCTTGGCGTTCGGGTTGTAGGGGCGCTGGACCGGCATCGCCCACAGGGTGATCTCGGTGCCTTCCTTGATGCCCGCTTCCTTGAGCAGTTCCTTGGCTTTCTCGGGGTTGTACTGCGCATCCTTGATGGTGGTGTCGTAGGACCACTGGGTAGGCGGCATGGCATTGACGGCCAGTTGGCCGGCGCCCTGGTACACCGAATCGATGATCTGCTGCTTGTTGACGGCCATGTCCAGTGCCTGGCGCACCTTCAGCTGGGCCATCGGGTTGGGCTGGTCGCTGCCCTTGATCTTGTCCATCACGTTGTAGGCGATGTAGCCCAGGTTGAAGCCCGGTTGGTCCGGCATCTTCAAGTTCTTGTCTTCGCGGATGGCCTTGAGATCGGCCGGACGCGGGAAGAGGGTGACCTGGCATTCGTTTTTCTTCAGCTTCTGGATACGCACCGACGGGTCGGTGGTGATGGCGAAGATCAGGTTGTCGATCTTCACGTCATCCGGGTTCCAGTATTCCTTGTTGCCGGTGAAGCGGATGTTCGAGTCTTTCTGGTAGCTCTTGAAGACGAACGGACCAGTGCCGATGGGCTTCTGGTTGATGTCGGCGGGCTTGCCTTCCTTGAGCAGCTGAGCGGCGTATTCGGCCGACTGGATGGAGGCGAAGTGCATGGCCATGTTCTGGATGAACGCAGCGTCGACGGCATTGAGGGTGAACCTGACGGTCTTGTCGTCCAGCTTCTCGACCTTGGCGATGTTGGTGTCCATGCCCATGTCGGTGAAGTACGGGAATTCGGTCGGGTACGCCTTACGGAACGGATCGTCCTTGCTGATCATGCGGTTGAAGGTGAACAGCACGTCATCGGCGTTGAAGGTACGGGTCGGCTTGAAGTACGGGGTCGTATGGAACTTGACGCCTTCACGCAGGTGGAAGGTGTAGGTCAGGCCATCTTCGGAAATGTCCCACTTGGTCGCCAGGCCCGGGATCACGGCGGTACCGCCACGCTCGAACTGGGTCAGACGGTTGAAGATGGTTTCGGCTGAGGCGTCGAAGTCGGTTCCGGTGGTGTATTGACCCGGGTCGAAACCGGCCGGGCTGCCCTCGGAGCAGAACACCAGGTTAGCCGCCGCTTGGGCGAAGGGTGCGCTGGCTAATAAGCTGGCGCCGACTAAAAACGGAATGACCGCGTGTTTAAGCATGTTGGCCTCATGATTTGTTGTCATTTTTGGATTTGAGGGCGACCTCGTGAGTCGTCCTGCGGATACTTATGCAGGCCCCATACCCAATGCAAGATCCAGAGCGGTTGCAAATCTGAAACAGTGGCACGAACGTACCTTAATGTCGCATCTGTGTAACTTCTGACGCGGTTGATCGTTTGCGCGGGTTTTTTCGGTGCAAAACGCGCCCTTTATCGGTGCGCGGCGGCGTGGCCGGGCACCGGTTCGGGGCGGGTTTTACTTGTGCAAACCCACGCCGTAGAAGGGTGTCAGGCCAAACGGACTGAGCTTGAAATCCACCACCTGTTTGTTTATCGGTTGGAACACCGTGGAGTTGGCAATGGGGGTGATGGGCACCTGTTGCTTGAGGATCTGCTGCGCCTGGCGATACAGGTCGATCCGTCGCTGGCGGTCGGTGGAGACCTTGGCTTGCTGGACCAGGCGGTCATAGGCCGGGTCGCACCACTTGGCGTAGTTGCTGCCCTTGACCGCCGCGCAACTGTAGAGCACCCCCAGCCAGTTGTCGGGGTCGCCGTTGTCGCCGGTCCAGCCGTAGATCATCGCGTCGTGCTCGCCGTTCTTGGCGCGCTTGATGTACTCGCCCCACTCATAGCTGACGATGTTGGCCTTGATGCCGATCCTGGCCCAATCCTGTTGGATCATCTGCGCCGACATCCGGGCGTTGGGGTTGGAGGCGCGCTGCACCGTCATCGCCCATAAATCGATGGTAGTACCTGGCGCAACCCCGGCCTCCTCGAGGAGCGCCTTGGCCTTGGTCACGTCATGGGGCGCATCGCGTATGGCCGGATCGAACGACCATTGCGCCGGCGGCAAGGCGTTCTGCGCCAGTTGGCCGGCGCCCTGGTAGACAGCCTTGATGATCGCCGGCTTATCGATGGCCATGTCCAGTGCCTGGCGGACCTTGAGCTGGTCCAGGGGCGGGTGCGTGACGTTGTAGGCCAGGAAGCCCAGGTTGAATCCCGGCTGCTTGAGCACTTGCAGGTTGGGGTCCTGTTCCATCACTTCGATGTCGGCCGGACGCGGGTAGCCGCTGACCTGGCATTCGTTGCGCTTGAGCTTCTGCAGGCGCACGGCGGCGTCGGGGGTGATGGAGAAGATCAGGTTGTCGATCCTCACATCCTCGGGTTTCCAGTAGGCCTTGTTGCCGGCGTAGCGGATCTGCGAGTCCTTCTGGTAGCGCTTGAACACGAACGGGCCGGTGCCGACCGGTTTCTGGTTGAGGTCGCCGGCCTTGCCTTCCTTCAATAGCTGCGCGGCGTATTCGGCGGACTGGACCGAGGCGAAACTCATCGCCAGGTTCTGCACGAAGGCCGCATCGACGTTGTTCAAGTCGAAGCGTACGGTGTGCTGGTCGATTTTCTCGACGCGCTTGATCGTGGTGTTCAGGCCCATGTCGGTGAAGTACGGCGACTCGGTGGGGTAGGCCTGGCGGAACGGATGCTGCGGGTCGAGCAGGCGCTGGAAGGTGAACAGCACGTCGTCTGCATTGAACTCGCGGGTGGGGGTGAAATAGTCGGTGGTGTGGAACTTGACGCCCTCGCGCAGGTGGAAGGTGTAGGCCAGGCCGTCGGCCGACACCTCCCAGCTTGTCGCCAGCCCCGGTTCCACCTCGGTGCCACCGCGTCTGAATTGGGTGAGGCGGTTGAAGACGGTTTCGGCCGAGGCGTCGAAGTCGGTACCGCTGGTGTACTGGCTGGGGTCGAATCCGGCGGGGCTGGCTTCGGAGCAGTAGACCAGGGTGGTGGCGGCCTGGGCCATTGGAATGCTGCCGATCAGGGCGAGGGTGAGTAGGAGTGGTTTGAAGGTGGTTCTGTCCATGAAATCCCTTGGCGGTGGTGACGATTTTCCTGAGGGTAGCGGTTGGGGTGGGACGGGGGAAATAGCCAAAAGTGCGAGGGACTGGTGGGTTTGGATATACCGTGCAGTGCTTGAAGGCATTTCGTACGAGTCGAGTTGTCCGGCGCAGAGTTTTGAAATTGTACAGAACGTTGTACTATGTGCGCGCTCGGCCGTCATCGCTTTTGCTGGACGACTGAGAAGGCATCGAGGTTTAGCCAAGTGCCAGATTTACCTTGATACCCCCGCTTGCGGCGTGGATTCAAGGACTCCGCTTCTCAGCGGAGGAGACAAGTGCCCCGCTGTTGTTCCGCGGGAAACTCTCAAACCACCAGGGCGGTCCTGGTTTCGCCTGAGCTGGCCTCAGGAGGGAATTAGACGATGCATGTAATAACTTTCAGCCAGGCTCGTGCCGCCCTGAAGCAGACGATGGACGATGTATGCCGAGATCATGAGCCGACGGTCATCACCCGTCAGCGTGGTGATCATGTAGTGATCCTCTCCTTGGAGGACTACAACTCTATGGCCGAGACGATGTATCTGTTAGGTACAGAGTCGAATGCCACGCGCTTACGCCGTTCTGTTGCGCTGCACAAAGCCGGGAAAGCCTTTGCCAGGGAGCTTCCTTTAAATGTCGGCAAAACAGAAACAGAAGAACAAAGCTAACGCCCGCGAGAACGTGGTAATTGCATTTGTGCCAGACGGTTGGGAAGACTACCAATACTGGGACGCAAACGATCCAACCAAACACGCGACGGTAGATGAGCTTATCGAGGCCTGTCTTCGCGACCCCTTCAAGGGGGTTGGTCGACCTGAACCGTTGAAAGGGGATTTAACGGGCTATTGGTCACGCCGTATCGACAAAGAGCATCGCTTTGTCTACGCCTATGAGAATGACACGCTGACAGTCATTTCATGTCGCTTCCACTACACGAAGTAATGCCCGACAAAAAGCCCGCGGTTGCGGGCTTTTGTATTTGTGGTGCCTTGAGCGGTGGAGCTCTTGCAGAGGCCCTGCTGCCATTCATCTGACACATTGCGGTGTCAGGGGGGCTGATTGCAGCCCAGCGGGATAAATCCCCTCGCCACAAGGGCTTCTCTGGGCTGATGGCACAGTCAGTCCATCGATTACTGCATCAACACCTCAATCGCCCCATCCGCCGTCATGCTCACTTGACTGGTACCGGGTGCCACTTCCGGCGTCACGGACTCCGCATCCATGGACGCGCCTTTCATCATCATTTGCGGGCGCATGAAGGGTTGTGGATAACCGTTGGTGTTGAGGTTCAGGTTGACGATTTTGTAACCCTTGCCGCCCAAGGCCTCGGTGGCCAGTTGGGCGCGGGCCTTGAAGGCGTTGACCGCGTCCTTGAGCAGGGCGTTTTCGCTGCTCTGGCGGGTGGCGGTGGAGATGGCGAAGTCCATGCCGCCCATTTTCATGTCGGTGAGCAGTTCGCCGGTCAGCTTGGACAGGGCGGCGAAGTCGGCGCTTTCCAGGCGCAGTTCGGCGCGTTCGCGCCAGCCGGTGATTTTCTGGCCTTTGCTGTCGTAGATCGGGTAGCTGTTGCGGCTGCCCTGGCGCAGGGTGATGTCCTTGACCTGCTTGGCCTGGCCGATGGCCTTGTTCAGCGTCGTGCTGACGGCGGCGGCGAGCTTGGCCGGGTCGGCGTTCTGGTCCTCGGTGTAGAGGGTGACGATCATCAGGTCACGGGCCACTTCCTGGCTGGCTTCGGCGCGCAGGGAAATCTGGTTGTAGTGAAGCTCGTCGGCGGCCATGGCCGGCAGGCTGGCGACGGTGCCGAGGCTGACGGCGAGCAGGGCGGCGTGGCGACTGAACGTGTGCATGAAAGCTCCTTGGAATGTGGCGCAGGGGTGAGGTCCGGGCCTGCGTGAAGGATAAGACTCTAGCTTTTATGGGCGGGTTCGCACAGTTACAACTTCTATACAGATACCTGCCAGAGTGGGCAGTGTGTCATTTCGAAGCTGTGGCGCTTTGCCGCATAGCTGTCTGTGCCGCCCATGCCTTGGTTATACTCCGTGCGATTCGCCTGGAGCGCTCATCAGGAGAGCTCATGCTCGTCCCTTTGCAAATGACTTCCGCCTCTCGCCAGAACCTCTGGCGCCTGACGTTCATCCGGATCCTGGTCCTGGCCGCCCAGGCCGGCTCGGTAGGGCTTGCCTACTGGTTCGACCTGCTGCCGTTGCCCTGGCTGCAACTGGGGATCACCCTGGCCTGTTCCATGGGGCTGTGCGTGTTGACGGTCATCCGCCTGCGCACGTCCTGGCCGGTGACCGAGTTGGAATACGCGGTGCAACTGGCCTTCGACTTGTTTATCCACAGTGCGCTGCTCTACTTCTCCGGCGGTTCCACCAACCCGTTCGTGTCCTATTACCTGGTGCCGCTGACCATCGCCGCGGTGACCCTGCCGTGGCGTTATTCGCTGATTCTCTCCGGCATCGCCCTGGCGCTGTACACCTTGCTGCTGGCGCGCTTCTATCCGTTGGAAACCTTCCCCATCGCCCGGGAAAACCTGCAGATCTATGGCATGTGGCTGAGTTTCGCCCTGGCCGCGGCGGTCATCACGTTTTTTGCCGCGCGCATGGCCGAGGAACTGCGCCGTCAGGAAGAGCTGCGGGCCATTCGTCGTGAGGAAGGCCTGCGGGACGAACAACTGCTGGCCGTGGCCACCCAGGCGGCTGGCGCTGCCCATGAGCTGGGAACACCGCTGGCGACCATGAGCGTGTTGCTCAAGGAAATGCGCCAGGACCATCCCGACCCGGCCCTGCAGGACGACCTCGGCGTGCTGCAGGACCAGGTCAAGCTCTGCAAGGAAACCCTGCAGTACCTGGTGCGCGCCGCCGAGGCGAACCGCCGGTTGGACATCGACATGCAGGCGGTGACTTTCTGGCTCGACGAGGCCCTGAACCGCTGGCACCTGATGCGCCCGGAAGCCAGTTATCGCTTGCAACACCTGGGCAAGGGCGTGGTACCGCGCATGGCGCCGCCGCCGGACCTGACCCAGGCGTTGCTGAACCTGTTGAACAATGCCGCCGATGCCTGTCCCGACAACCTGGAAGTGGCGCTGGACTGGAACGCCTACGAGATGACCATCTGCATCCGCGACCACGGCGCCGGCGTGCCGCTGGCGATTGCCGAACAGATCGGCAAGCCATTCTTTACCACCAAGGGCAAAGGTTTGGGCCTGGGCCTGTTTTTGAGCAAAGCCAGCGTGACACGCGCCGGCGGCTCGGTGAAACTCTACCCCCATGAGGGAGGCGGCACGCTCACCGAGCTGCGCCTGCCCCGTGCCGACCGAGGAGACGAACATGAGTGACGAGATCCAAGTCGACGGCGAAGAGCTGCCGCACCTGTTGCTGGTTGATGATGACGCCACGTTCACCCGCGTCATGGCCCGCGCCATGTCCCGTCGCGGGTTTCGCGTCAGCACCGCCGGTTCCGCTGAAGAAGGCCTGGCCATCGCCCAGGCCGACCTGCCGGACTATGCGGCCCTGGACCTGAAGATGGACGGCGACTCGGGCCTGGTGCTGCTGCCCAAGCTGCTGGAGCTGGACCCGGAAATGCGCGTGGTGATCCTCACCGGCTATTCGAGCATCGCCACGGCGGTCGAAGCCATCAAGCGCGGCGCCTGCAACTACCTGTGCAAGCCGGCGGACGCCGATGACGTGCTGGCCGCGCTGCTGTCCGAGCATGCCGACCTCGACACCCTGGTGCCGGAAAACCCGATGTCGGTGGATCGCCTGCAATGGGAGCACATCCAGCGGGTGCTGACCGAGCACGAAGGCAATATCTCCGCCACCGCTCGCGCCCTGGGCATGCACCGGCGCACCTTGCAGCGCAAATTGCAGAAGCGTCCGGTGCGCCGCTGAACCAGCGCTGAACGGATGTTCTCCCTCTCGCGATAAATCGGGCCGATGCTCTATGATCGGCCCGATTCTTTTGATCGGGCTTTAAATCATGAATCAGAACGCTGAATATTCCGCGGTCAACGATGCGGTGCGCGGGCAGTTTTTCCGTCGTGTCTGGCAAATGACCACTCCGTACTGGCGTAGCGAGGAGAAGGGGAAGGCCTGGACGCTGCTGATCGCCGTCATCGCGCTGTCGCTGTTCAGCGTGGCGATCTCGGTGTGGGTCAACAGTTGGTACAAGGATTTCTACAATGCCCTGCAAGAGAAGAACGACACGGCATTCTGGCAACTGATCCTGTATTTCTGCGGCATTGCCGCCGTGGCGATCCTGGGGGCGGTATACCGGCTGTACCTGACGCAGATGCTCACCATCCGTTGGCGGGCCTGGCTCACCGAACAGCATTTCGCCCGCTGGCTGAACAACAAGAATTACTACCGACTGGAGCAGGGCGGCTATACCGACAACCCGGACCAGCGGATTTCCGAAGACCTCAACAGTTTCACCACCAACACCCTGGGCCTGGGGTTGGGCCTGCTGCGCACCGTGGTCAGCCTGGTGTCGTTCTCGATCATTTTGTGGGGCGTGTCGGGCAGCATCGAAGTGTTCGGCTACACCATCCCTGGCTACATGTTCTGGTGCGCCCTGGTGTATGCCGCGGTGGGCAGCTGGCTGACGCACCTGATCGGTCGCCGGCTGATCGGCTTGAACAACAACCAGCAACGCTTCGAGGCGGACCTGCGTTTTTCCATGGTGCGGGTGCGCGAAAACGCCGAGAGCATTGCGCTCTATAACGGCGAGCCCAACGAGAACCGACGCCTGAGCGGGCGTTTCGGCCTGGTCTGGCATAACTTCTGGGACATCATGCGGGTGTCCAAGCGGCTGACCTTCTTCACTTCCGGCTATGGCCAGATCGCGATCATCTTCCCATTCATGGTTGCTGCACCGCGTTACTTCGCCGGCAAGATCCAACTGGGCGAGCTCATGCAGATCAACTCGGCGTTCGGCAATGTGCAGGAGAATTTCAGCTGGTTCATCGATGCCTACGCCCAGCTCGCCGAGTGGCGCGCCACGTGCGATCGTCTGCTGAGCTTCCGCCAGGCCATGAGCGACAACGAAGAGCGGGTGCCGGCCATCGAAGTGGAGAACCAGGGCAGCCTGCTGAAGGTGGAGAACCTGGGGCTGGATGTGGCCGACGGTCGGCATCTGCTCAGCAACGCCGCCATGACCGTCGAACCCGGCGAGCGGGTGATGCTCAGCGGCCGCTCCGGGAGCGGTAAATCCACGCTGTTCCGGGCGATGGGACACCTGTGGCCCACCGGGCACGGGCGCATCCTGCTGCCGGCGGCGCGTTACCTGTTCCTGCCGCAGAAACCCTATCTGCCGATCGGCAGCCTGCGCGAAGTGCTCAGTTATCCACAGCCCGGGGATGTATACCCCAACGAGCGTTATGCACAGGTGCTGGAAACCTGTCGTCTGCCACACCTGGTTTCTCGACTGGACGAAAGCAATCACTGGCAGCGCATGCTCTCGCCGGGTGAACAGCAGCGTCTGGCCTTTGCCCGGGCATTGCTCTATGCCCCGCTGTGGTTGTACATGGACGAGGCCACGTCGGCCATGGACGAGGAAGACGAAGCGACGCTGTACCAGGCGCTCATCGATCAGTTGCCGGGATTGAGCATTGTCAGCGTCGGCCACCGAAGCAGTTTGAAACGTTTCCACCCACGACAGGTGCGCATCGAAAATGGCCAACTGGTGGAGCACACCGTGACCGCTTGATGACCATGCCGAACATTACTGTGGCGAGGGGATTTATCCCCGCCGGGCTGCGCAGCAGCCCTTGCTCTACCTATATACGCCACGGTGTTGCGCTTGATTTGATAGGGGCGCTTCGCGCCCCGGTGGGGACAATCCCCTCGCCACAACGACAATTCCCAACGAGGGCTGTACGGTAGGACGGTGATCGTACAACCACGTTGCGCTATGATGATGACCATTAGCCGCCTGCCGAGACACTGACCCATGGAAAACCCCATCGATTTACCACGCCTCCCCCGCAAGCGCCGCAGCCTGGCGCAGGAGCTGGTGACGGTGTTGTCCGAGCAGATCCGCGACGGCGTGCTCAAGCGGGGCGATAAACTGCCCACCGAGTCGGCGATCATGGAGGCCCACGGTGTAAGTCGTACCGTGGTTCGCGAGGCGATTTCCCGCTTGCAGGCGGCCGGCCAGGTGGAAACCCGCCATGGCATCGGCACGTTCGTGCTGGACACGCCCAGCCCGAGCGGTTTCCGTATCGATCCGGCCACGGTGGTCACGTTGCGTGATGTGCTGGCGATCCTGGAATTGCGCATCAGTCTGGAGGTGGAGTCGGCCGGGCTCGCCGCCCAGCGCCGCACCGACGAGCAATTGGCAACGATGCGCGCCGCCCTCGATGCCTTGAGCGAGAGCGCGGCCCACGCCACCGATGCGGTGGCCTCGGACTTCGCCTTCCACCTGGAAATCGCCCTGTCCACCGGCAACCGTTATTTCACCGACATCATGACCCACCTGGGCACCAGCATCATCCCGCGCACCCGCGTGAACTCGGCGCGCCTGGCCCATGACGACCAGCAACACTACATGGACCGCCTGAGCCGTGAGCACGAGGAAATCTACGAGGCCATCGCCCGCCAGGACTCCGACGCCGCCCGTGCCGCGATGCGCTTGCACCTGACCAACAGCCGCGAGCGGTTGCGCCAGGCCCATGAAGAGGCCCAGGCGCAGGGCTAGCTGAAAGTTGAACGATACCGACCGTCGCAACTGTCAGTCCTGACAGTTCGATCGCTGTCCCTATTTGCCCTTGACTGGCGGTGCGAATGAACGCGCCTCCCCATTGATGGGGCAAGAGGACAACGCAATGGTCAACTCCAACGATAAGCAGGTTCAGCGGCTCCCCGCACAACGGGGCTGGCGTAAGGGGACGCAGAAAGCCCCTACAGCACCAACGAAAGCTCCAGGATTTCAGAGCGTGTTGGGTTGCCAGTATTGTAGTTAATAACGGTGTACTGCATTTTGGCTGTCGCTCCAGCCGTCAGCCCTTTCTCGAACGTCGATTTTGGAATTGCGAAGCCCAGTGGGAAGCGCTGGTCAGCGGTTAAAGCAACACTGTCAGTCCAGGTATTACCGGTGCTGGTCGTCACGGTGAATCTAACCTCGTCGCCTGCCCGATGGTTTTCGTATTGTCGAACCTCTGCCTTCGCAGGGTCGGGGAGTTTGGGTACGTCAACCACACCCTCTGTGGCATGTGAGAAGTAAGGTTTTTCCAGTTGTCTCGACGTTTTCATGATGGTTTCCTTTACAGAAATGGATTGGCGCGCAGCTCGTACCATGGCCTTAGGGTACGATTTTCAACGTGATCGGCTTGGAGTTATCCGGGTCATAGCTCTCGTTCGAACACCGGTAGCGCAGCTTCACCGATGTGCCGATGTAGGCTTTCAATACATCGTTGGATACGCTCATCAACACATCCTTTCGGGGCGAAGGCACGTCGAAATCATCCGGATGAGTCTCCGGATCCTTGTCGTAGACACCCATCGCTTCAGCGTGGGTGTCTTCCCATCCAGGGTGCGTCTCGGACTCCAGGACCAACCGACACGATGAGGTGACCGAGATCTTGTTCGGATACGGAATCCGGACCGTTAGCCCATCGCCAAGCTTCGACAGGCTGACCGTCACTTCTTCGCAGAGCTGTTCGGCAGGAAATTGCGTGAGAATGGGTTTCTCGAATCTCTCTTGGGTCTTTGCACTGTCATTGTCGTCCGACATGGGGTCTCTCCTTAAGGAGTCGCCTTTGCATCAAGGGGGCGACTCACTTCCAGCTTCATTTCGAATGCAGGAAGGAACCTGACCACGCGCGACCAGCTGCTTCACACAGGCTCTTCCTAAGAGGGCTTGCTCACGCCTTACCCGTCGGCGCTGAACAGCCACAGCTGCGTTATCCCCCCATCCCATGACGACGCCTACTGACAGAGTTGACAGTGACGACCAACGGTCTTCACCTCGGCCGTCTCCAGGAATCTTCACCTTCGTAGCTGTCGCCTGGACCACGCTCAAAAGCGCGGTCTACAAGGCCCCTGACGGATTCCGAGCAGTGGCGCTCCACACAAAAGATGAAATGCAGTTGACGTTCTCATTTTAAGTTGTACGATGACTTACAACTTCTGACAGAAGCTTACCTTTCATACACACACAACTTGCGTCCCAGGGTGTTCGAATAATGAATCCACAAGAACTGAAGTCCATCCTCTCGTCTGGCCTGCTGTCGTTCCCGGTCACCGATTTCACTGTCCAAGGCGATTTCAATCGCGACAGCTACATCAAGCGCCTCGAGTGGCTGGCCCCGTACGGCGCTTCTGCGCTGTTCGCAGCAGGCGGCACCGGTGAATTCTTCTCCCTGGCCGCCAGCGAGTATTCGCAAGTCATCAAGACCGCCGTCGACACTTGCGCCACCAGCGTGCCAATCCTTGCCGGTGTTGGCGGTGCCACCCGCCAGGCCATCGAATACGCTCAAGAAGCCGAGCGCCTGGGCGCCAAGGGCCTGTTGCTGCTGCCGCACTACCTGACCGAAGCCAGCCAGGACGGCGTCGCCGCCCACGTTGAAGCCGTGTGCAAATCGGTGAAGATCGGCGTGGTGGTGTACAACCGCAACGTCTGCCGCCTGAACGCCGTTCAGCTGGAACGCCTGGCCGAGCGCTGCCCGAACCTGATCGGCTACAAGGATGGCCTGGGCGATATCGAGTTGATGGTGTCGATCCGTCGTCGCCTGGGCGACCGTTTCAGCTACCTGGGCGGCCTGCCGACCGCCGAAGTCTACGCCGCGGCCTACAAGGCCCTGGGCGTGCCGGTCTATTCCTCGGCGGTGTTCAACTTCATTCCGAAGACCGCCATGGACTTCTACAACGCCATCGCTCGTGATGATCACGCAACTGTTGGCAAGATCATCGACGACTTCTTCCTGCCTTACCTGGACATCCGCAACCGCAAGGCCGGTTACGCAGTGAGCATCGTCAAGGCCGGCGCGAAGATCGTTGGCCACGACGCGGGCCCTGTGCGCACGCCGCTGACCGACCTGCTGCCAGAAGAATACGAAGCCCTGGCCGCGCTGATCGACAAGCAAGGCAAGCAATAACAGACCGACAAGGCCGCTGAGCAATCAGCGGCTTTTTGCGTAAGGCTTGAGCGTTCCCATGCCCGGCGTGGGAGTGCAGCCAGGGACGCTCTGCGTTCCCAGACAGCTTTGTAAGAGGAGTAGCTACGTGGCAGATTCAAAGCGTTTCGATCACTACATCAACGGTCAGTGGGTAGCCGGTGCCGACTATTGCGCCAACATCAACCCGTCCGACCTGTCCGATGTCATCGGTGAATACGCCAAGGCTGACGCCGCCCAAGTCAACGCCGCCATCGACGCGGCACGCGCCGCATTCCCGGCCTGGTCGACTTCGGGTATCCAGGCGCGTCACGATGCGCTGGACAAGGTCGGCACCGAGATCCTCGCCCGCCGTGAAGAGCTCGGCCAATTGCTGGCCCGGGAGGAGGGCAAGACACTGCCCGAAGCCATCGGCGAAGTGACTCGCGCCGGCAATATCTTCAAATTCTTCGCCGGTGAATGCCTGCGCCTGTCCGGCGATTACCTGCCGTCGGTGCGTCCGGGCGTCAACGTCGAAGTCACCCGTGAGGCCCTCGGTGTGGTCGGCCTGATCACCCCGTGGAACTTCCCGATCGCGATTCCGGCCTGGAAAATCGCCCCCGCCCTGGCCTACGGCAACTGCGTGGTGATCAAGCCCGCCGAACTGGTGCCAGGATGTGCCTGGGCCCTGGCCGAAATCATTTCCCGCGCCGGCTTCCCTGCCGGTGTGTTCAACCTGGTGATGGGCAGCGGTCGCGTAGTCGGCGACGTCCTGGTCAACAGCCCGAAAGTCGATGGCATCAGCTTCACCGGTTCCGTGGGCGTAGGTCGGCAGATCGCGGTCAACTGTGTATCGCGCCAGGCCAAGGTGCAGTTGGAAATGGGCGGCAAGAACCCGCAGATCATCCTCGACGATGCCGACCTCAAGCAGGCTGTCGAACTGGCGGTGCAGAGCGCGTTCTACTCCACCGGCCAGCGTTGCACCGCCTCGAGCCGCCTGATCGTGACCGCCGGCATCCACGACAAGTTCGTCGCGGCCATGGCCGAGCGCATGCAGTCGATCAAGGTTGGCCATGCGTTGAAGGCCGGCACCGATATCGGCCCGGTGGTTTCCGAAGCCCAGCTCAGCCAGGACCTGAAATACATCGACATCGGCCAGAGCGAAGGTGCGCGGCTGGTCAGCGGCGGCGGCCTGGTAACCTGCGACACCGAAGGTTATTTCCTGGCGCCGACGCTGTTTGCCGACAGCGAGGCCTCGATGCGCATCAGCCGTGAAGAAATCTTTGGCCCGGTGGCCAACATTGTGCGTGTGGCGGATTACGAGGCGGCGCTGGCCATGGCCAATGACACCGAGTTCGGCCTGTCGGCGGGTATCGCCACCACGTCGTTGAAATACGCCAATCACTTCAAGCGCCATTCCCAGGCGGGCATGGTGATGGTCAACCTGCCAACCGCCGGCGTGGATTACCACGTGCCGTTCGGCGGCCGCAAAGGGTCGTCCTATGGTTCGCGCGAGCAGGGTCGCTATGCGCAAGAGTTCTACACCGTGGTGAAAACTTCATACATCGGTTCCTGACTGCAACACCGTCCGGGCTGGTCTTCCAGCCCGGACGTACAATCTGCTGACCCGCATAAAAATAAATAGTGGGAGTACCTCTAGATGCAAGCGACCAAGCCGACACACGTCCGCTATTTGATCCTGCTCATGCTGTTCCTGGTGACGACGATCAACTATGCCGACCGTGCCACCATCGCCATTGCAGGCTCCAGCCTGCAGAAAGACCTCGGCATCGATGCCGTCACCCTCGGTTATATCTTCTCCGCTTTCGGCTGGGCCTACGTGGCCGGGCAGATCCCCGGCGGCTGGCTGCTCGACCGGTTCGGGTCGAAGAAAGTCTATGCCCTGAGCATCTTCACCTGGTCGCTGTTCACCGTGCTGCAAGGCTACGTCGGTGAATTCGGCCTCTCCACCGCCGTGGTCGCCCTGTTCATGCTGCGCTTCCTGGTAGGACTGGCCGAAGCCCCATCGTTCCCGGGGAACGCGCGCATTGTCGCGGCCTGGTTCCCTACCGCCGAGCGCGGTACGGCATCGGCGATCTTCAACTCGGCCCAATACTTCGCCACCGTACTGTTCGCGCCGCTGATGGGCTGGATCGTCTATCGCTTCGGCTGGCAGCACGTGTTCATCGTGATGGGCCTGATTGGCATCGTGTTCTCGCTGATCTGGCTGAAAGTGATCTACAGCCCGCGCCAGCACCCGATGATCAACGAAGCCGAGTTCAATCACATCGCATCCAATGGGGCGATGGTCGACATGGACCAGGACAAGGGCAAGGACAAGAAAACCGAAGGCCCGAAGTGGGACTACATCCGCCAACTGCTGACCAACCGCATGATGCTTGGCGTGTACCTGGGCCAGTACTGCATCAACGGCATCACCTACTTCTTCCTCACCTGGTTCCCGGTGTACCTGGTTCAAGAGCGTGGCATGACCATCCTCAAGGCCGGTTTCATCGCCTCCTTGCCGGCCATCTGCGGTTTCATCGGTGGTGTGCTGGGTGGGGTGATTTCCGATTACCTGCTGCGCAAGGGGCACTCGCTGACCTTCGCCCGCAAGACGCCGATCATCGCCGGCCTGCTGGTGTCCAGCAGCATCGTGGCGTGCAACTACGTGGACATCGAATGGATGGTGGTGGGTTTCATGGCGCTGGCCTTCTTCGGCAAAGGCGTGGGCGCGCTGGGCTGGGCCGTAGTGTCCGACACATCGCCCAAGCAGATTGCCGGCTTGAGCGGTGGCCTGTTCAATACCTTCGGTAACCTGGCATCGATCACCACGCCGATCGTCATCGGCTACATCATCAGCTCCACCGGTTCGTTCAAGTGGGCGCTGGTGTTCGTGGGTTGCAACGCGCTGATGGCGGTCTTCAGCTACCTGGTCATCGTCGGGCCGATCAAGCGCGTGGTGCTCAAGGAGCCTGCTGCCAAGGATGCCGGCCTTTCCAGCCTGTCCGAAGCCAAATCCTGAAGGAGCCGTGTCGATGCAACTGATTGAACATGCCGACTCGCCTCGTTACATCCGCCTGCATGAGCGGGACAACGTGGTAATCGTCGTCAACGACCAGGGCGTACCGGCCGGGACCGAGTTCCCGGACGGCCTGGTTACCGTGGACTTCGTGCCCCAGAGCCACAAGGTCACCCTGGAGGACATCCCCGAGGGTGGCGAGGTGATCCGCTACGGCCAAGTGATTGGCTATGCGCTGCAACCGATCCCCCGTGGCAGCTGGGTCAAGGAAGACCAGCTGCGCATGCCCACCGCGCCGCCGCTGGAAAGCCTGCCGCTGTCCACCGACGTGCCGGCGGCCGATGCACCACTGCAAGGCTATACCTTCGAGGGTTATCGCAACGCCGACGGTACCGTCGGCACGCGCAACATCCTGGGCATCACCACCACCGTGCAGTGCGTGACCGGGGTGCTGGATCATGCGGTCAAGCGCATCAAGGATGAGCTGCTGCCCAAGTACCCGAACGTCGATGACGTGGTGGCGCTGACCCACAGCTACGGCTGTGGCGTGGCGATCACCGCCACCGACGCTTACATCCCGATTCGTACCGTGCGCAACCTGGCACGCAACCCGAACCTGGGGGGAGAAGCGCTGGTGATCAGCCTGGGCTGCGAGAAATTGCAGGCCGGGCAGGTGATGCACGAGAACGACACTTCGGTGGACTTGAGCGAGCCGTGGTTGTATCGCCTGCAGGATTCCAGCCACGGCTTCACCGAAATGATCGAGCAGATCATGGAACTGGCCGAGACCCGCCTGAAAAAACTCGACCAGCGCCGTCGCGAGACCGTGCCGGCTTCGGAGTTGATCCTGGGCATGCAGTGCGGCGGCAGCGATGCGTTTTCCGGCATCACCGCCAACCCCGCGCTGGGCTATGCCTCGGACCTGCTGCTGCGTGCCGGGGCGACGGTGATGTTTTCCGAAGTCACCGAAGTGCGCGATGCGATCTACCTGCTGACCTCCCGGGCGCAGACCCGAGAAGTTGCTCAAGAGCTGGTGCGGGAAATGGACTGGTACGACCGTTACCTGGCCAAGGGCGAGGCCGACCGCAGTGCCAACACCACGCCGGGGAACAAGAAGGGCGGGTTGTCGAACATCGTCGAGAAATCCCTGGGGTCGATCGTCAAGTCCGGCAGCAGTGCGATCAACGGCGTGCTCGGCCCGGGCGAGCGCTTCAAGCAAAAGGGCCTGATCTTCTGTGCCACACCGGCCAGTGATTTTGTCTGTGGCACCTTGCAACTGGCGGCGGGGATGAACCTGCATGTGTTCACCACCGGCCGGGGCACGCCATACGGCTTGGCCATGGCCCCCGTGGTGAAGGTCTCGACCCGCACCGAACTGGCCCAGCGCTGGCCGGACCTGATCGACATCGATGCCGGACGGATCGCCACCGGCCGGGCCTCCATCGAAGAGCTGGGGTGGGAGCTGTTCCACTACTACCTGGAAGTGGCCAGCGGCAAGAAGCAGACCTGGGCCGAGCGGCACAAGCTGTACAACGACATTACCTTGTTCAACCCGGCGCCGATTACCTGATGATTTGGTGATCGCCGCAGACCCGGTGTGGGAGCGAGCTTGCTCGCGATGGCGGTGGCACATTCGATATTTGTGCAAGCTGAAACACCGCTATCGCGAGCAAGCTCGCTCCCACAGAGGATTTGTGGCGAATACAGGTTCTGTATTCACCCAAAAACAGGGAAGCGAGCCTGCTCGCGATAGCGCTTCACCAGACGCCAACGTCGTTAGTGGCTTATCATTAGCCTCCTAACGACACCCCTCTCAAGGTCCCCCGGCATGCTGGCAATTTTCCTCGAAACCCTGAACGTCACCGCGCCGGTGTTCGCCATGCTGTTTCTGGGGGTGTTGCTCAAGCGCATCGAATGGATCAACGACAATTTCATCCACATCGCCTCGTCCCTGGTATTCAACGTCACCATGCCGGCGCTGTTGTTTCTCGGCATCCTGCACGCGGATCTGCATGCAGCGCTGCAGCCGGATCTATTGATCTACTTTTGCATCGCGACCCTGTTGAGTTTCGCGATGGCCTGGGGCTGGGCGATCTGGCGTTGCCCGCGGGAAGATCGTGGCATCTACACCCAGGGTGCATTTCGCGGCAACAACGGTGTCATCGGCCTGGCGCTGGCGGCGAGCATGTACGGCGACTACGGGATTTCCCTGGGCGCGATCCTCGCGGCGCTGGTGATCCTGTTCTACAACACCCTGTCGACCATCGTGCTGGCGGTCTACAGCCCGGTGATCAAGTCCGATCCGTGGAGCATCTGCAAGAGCGTGATCAGCAATCCGCTGATCATCAGCGTGATCGTCGCCGCGCCGTTCGCCTATTGGCAGATCGGCGTGCCGAACTGGTTCGAGACCTCGGCCAAATACCTGTCGCAAATGACCTTGCCCCTGGCGCTGATTTGCATCGGCGGCACGCTATCGCTGGCGGCCCTGCGCAAGAGCGGCAAGATGGCCCTGAGTTCGAGCCTGGTGAAGATGGTCGGCCTACCGCTGGTGACCACCCTCGGGGCCTGGCTCTGGGGCTTTCGCGGCGCGGAACTGGGGATCCTGTTCCTGTACTTCGGCAGCCCCACCGCGGCCGCCAGCTTCGTCATGGCCCGGGCCGCCGACGGCAACCATGAACTGGCGGCGGCAATCATCGTCATCACCACTTTGATGGCAGCGATTACCACCAACCTGGGGATCTTTGTGTTGCAGTGGGGTGGCTGGATCTAGCCCACGATCTTCTGAATGGTTAAGAGTGGTGGCTCATTGGTATCATTGTGTTGGGACTTAATCAGAACGACACAAGGAAGACTATATGATCACTTTCGAAGAAGCTTTTTCCTTCGATTACAGCTGCCAGCGTTCCATTTTATTGGCGAATGGGTTTTCTCAAGCCTGGAACAAAGATGTTTTCAGTTACAAGAGTCTGTTTTCCAGTGCGCACTTCGGTGAAAGGCATCGGGTGATCCGACGTATCTTCGATACGTTCAAAACATATGATTTTGAGAAGGTCATGAAACGGCTGATCGCCGCAGAAGACATCCTCAGGATCTACAATGCCGACCAGGGGCTGATTGAAGAGATCAAGGCCGATCAGGAAGCCATCAAAAACGCCCTGATTGAGGTGATATCGGCAACCCACCCGGAGTTGCCTCGTGAAGTGACGGATGAGCAATATGTTTCGGTGAGGAAATTTCTCAAGCCCTTCAGCAATGTGTTCACGCTCAATTATGACTTGTTGTTTTATTGGGCGAGAAACCAGTTTGGTCTTGAGCCGGAATATTACACGGACGATGGGTTTCGAGGCGGGCCGTGGGAGGGCCCTGAAACCCAGAATGTTCATTTCCTCCATGGCGGGCTGCACATCTATGACACCCAGGGCGGTATCAGAAAGCACGCATGTTCGGATCAGGGCGAGTCGATCATTGAGCAAGTGAAACGGAACATGGAACACAGAAAGTTTCCCACCTTTGTCTCAGAACCTACACATGAGCGAAAGAAGGTAAGAATTCAGCACAACCCCTATCTCAATTATTGTTTTGAACGATTGGGCCGGTTGCAAGGGGTGTTGTTTATCTATGGACATTCGTTCGATGACAATGACCGACACATCTTCGATCAGATAAAACAGAGCTCGGTAAGCAAGGTTTTTGTGAGTGTCTACGGCGATAAGGACAGTGAAGACAATGTCTTGCTCAAAGGACGCGCTCAAGCTTACCTGGGAGCGCACCGGGTGGAGTTCTTCCAGGCTGAGAGTGCTCGGATCTGGGGTTAACGGCCGGGCCTCAGGCCCGGATTCGCGAGCAGGTTCGCCTCCACATTATCATTGGCCGTGCGCGTTTTTAATGTTGGGGCAAGCCCGCTCCCACATTGGATTTCAGTAGACACAGAACGCATGTGCACCCTGCTGTGGGAGCGAGCCTGCTCGCGATAGCGATCTGACGGTCACTCCGGTTTTTGATAACTATCGATCACTTCCTGCGCCGCCCGAAACGCATCGATCGCCGCCGGCACGCCGGCGTACACCGCGCAATGCAGCAATGCCTCGCGAATCTCTTGCACCGTACAGCCGTTGTTCAGCGCGCCGCGAACATGCCCCTTGAGTTCCTGCGGGCACTTGAGGGCGGTGAGGGCGGCGAGGGTGATCAGGCTGCGGGTTTTCAGCGGCAGGCCTTCGCGGCTCCAGACGCTGCCCCAGGCATGTTCGTTGACGAAGTCTTGCAGCGGCTGGGTGAATTCGGTGGCATTACCCAGGGCGCGGTCGACGAATGCGTCGCCCATCACCTGGCGTCGCATGTCCAGGCCAGTCTTTGGAGTGTCGGTCATGGCAAATCCCTCTTGTGGTGTTGGCGGCGCCAGGCGCGCACGGAGGTGTAGAGCAAAAAGGCGAGCAGCGCCGGCAGGACATAGAACAGCATCAAGCGTTCCAGCTGGCCGGCCAGGGGCATGCCGGTAGTGAACGACACCACGTGCAGCCCATAGGCCAGGTACAGGCCCAGGAACAACAGGCCTTCGGCGCGGGTGACGCGGTAGCCGGAATAGAACACCGGCAGGCACAGCACTGCCACACCGAGCATCACTGGCAGGTCGAAGTCCAGGGCGTTGGGGGAGACCGAAAGCGGCGAGGGCGCGACGAGGGCCGTCACCCCCAGGACCCCCAGCAGGTTGAACAGGTTGCTGCCGATCACGTTGCCCACGGCGATGTCCCGCTGGCCCCGCAGGGCGGCGATCAGCGAAGTGGCGAGCTCCGGCAACGAGGTGCTGACGGCCACGATGGTCAGGCCGATGATGCGTTCCGACAGCCCGAGATCGGTGGCCACTTCCACCGCCGCGCCCAGTAGCAGGTGCCCGGCGAAGATCAACATGGCCAGCCCCAGCACGATCATCGACAGGCTCTTGAACCAGGACGCCGGGGTCACATCGACCGCCACCGCATGGGGGCGCCCCGAATGCCGTGACTGGCGCAACAGCAGGCCGAGATAGATCGCCAGGGCCACCAGCAGCAGGACGCCGTCCAGCTGCGTCAGTGTCTCGTTCCACGCCAGCACGAAAACCAGCAGGCTGGCGCCGATCATCAATGGAATATCCAGGCGCACCAACTGGCGCGAGACGCGCAGCGGAATGATCAGCGCCGACAGCCCGAGGGTAACGAGAATATTGAAGATGCCGCTGCCGATCACGCTGCCCACGGCGATATCGGCGTTCTGCGCCAGGGTCGCCTGCAGGCTGACGGCCATCTGCGGCGCGCTGCTGCCGAAGGCGACGACCGTCAGGCCGATGATCAGTGGACGCACCTGCAGGCGTGCCGCCAGGCCGACGGCGGCTCGCACCAGCAGCTCGGCGCCGGTGATCAGCAACAGCAAGCCGCCGGACAGTTCGAGCAGGCTGAGCAGGGGCAGGGCAGTCAGTAGGGAAATGGCCAGGCTCCGTCTATCAATCGTCGAGGGCTTGCACACGCACCCGGGCGGTGCCGCTGCGCAGCATGCCCAGTTGCTCGGCCGCTGCGCGGGATACGTCGATCAGGCGCCCGCGGGAATACGGACCGCGGTCGTTGATGCGCACCACGACGCTGTCGTTGTTACCCAGGTTGGTGATTTTCACCCGTGTGCCGAACGGCAACTGGCGATGGGCGGCGGTCAGGCCATGCTGGTCGAAACGCTCGCCGCTGGCGGTGCGTTTGCCATGGTGGCGAGCACCGTAATAAGAGGCAACGCCGGTCTGGTCGTAGCCGTGTGGATCGACCGTCCCGCTCTGGCTGGCACAGCCGGCCAGCAGGGACAGCAGCGCGCAGGCGCCGAGGAGACGCTTCATGTAGGGTTTTCCAGATCCAGATGTGGGAGCGAGCTGGCTCGCGAAGAGGCCATCACATTCAACATCGGTGTTGACTGTCATGCCGCTATCGCGCGCCAGCTCGCTCCCACAGGGAATTGAGCCAGACAGCAAGGCTGGCTCCATGTCCATCAGCCCTCGAGCTTGCTTTTCAGCAGTTCGTTGACCTGTTGCGGGTTGGCCTTGCCCTTGGAGGCTTTCATGGCCTGGCCGACGAAGAAGCCGAACATCTTGGCGCGCTTGGCTTCGTCCGCCGCACGGTACTGTTCGACCTGCTCGGCATTGGCCGCGAGCATTTCATCGAGCACGGCAGAGATGGCGCCGGTATCGGTGACCTGCTTCAAGCCGCGCTTCTCGATGATCTCGTCGGCGCTGCCTTCACCATTGGCCATGGCTTCGAAGACCATCTTGGCGATCTTGCCGG